>DATHKF010000640.1:0-4217 GCA_035489505.1 Bacteroidia bacterium
GTGCGGGATTGGGAAAATCCGGCGGTGGAAAGTGCTACAAAAACAAAAAGCAGGGTCAATTTTTTCATAGAACTAAATTAAGCAAATATTGAGCCGGGAATCATTTAAGCCGCATGCAGGTGCTCCCTGACCCAGGTGTAGGGCCAATCTTCGGGCTTGGAACAGAATCCGTGTTCCACTGGATTCCGATAAATGTAACGGGCAACGGTCTCGAGATAATTTTCTTCGTTAACGAGAATCCGGTTGATGGAACCTTGAATAAGGCGACCCTTTCGTTGGTGACGCTTGTTGATTGCCTTGGAATACCCGTTTTGAAAATTGCTGAAAGCCTGGAGTACCTTTTGGTGAACGATCGATTCATTTTCCTCGATGTCATTTACCCGAATGAGTAAATGAAAGTGATTTGGCATGAGGCAGTATGCGAATAATTCAACAAGCGGATCGAGATGATCGTGGTAACGTTGAAGGAAGTATGGATAATTGTCTTTGTCCTTAAACAAATTCTCCCACGCGATGCCGTGGTTGTAGACGTGGTAATACCTTCCGGGATAGAAGTTGGCTTTGTATTTCATACAATCAAAAAGTAAAATCCGAAACAAAAAAATAAAACGTATCAGCTAAAAACGGTGGCGAATGTATAATGAATTTTTAAATGGGTGGTAAAAAATTAAAAAAATAAAAGGTGGTTTACGTTTTTTCGATAAAAAAGGGGGCGTTAAAACTTTTTTAAACCTTAAAGGTCTTTCAGACCTTTAAGGTTTAAAAGGTTATAACGCGAAAAACGCGGCCCTAAAGCCGCGTTTTAAAAACCACCTTTTATTTTTTTACATATTCCTCCTATACTGCCCACCCACCTCAAACAACGCCTCCGTCACCTGCCCGAGCGAACAATACTTCACCGCCTCCATCAACGCTTCGAAACCATTCTCATTATGAATCGCCGCCTGCTGCAACGTCAACAACGCCGCTTTACCGCGCTCTTCGTTGGCCCTCCACAGGTTCTCCACCATCGCGATCTGGTAATCTTTTTCCTCGGTCGTTGCACGAATCACTTCCTTCGGACGCACCGTCGGTGATCCTTTCGAAGAAAGAAAAGTATTCACACCAATCAACGGATATTCACCCGTGTGTTTCAACGTTTCGTAATACAACGATTCCTCCTGGATCTTTCCGCGCTGGTACATGGTTTCCATTGCGCCCAACACTCCGCCACGTTCGCTGATCTTATCAAACTCACTGAGCACCGCTTCTTCCACGAGATCAGTAAGGTCTTCGATCACAAACGAACCCTGCAGCGGATTTTCATTCTTCGCCAAACCAAGCTCGCGGTTGATGATCAATTGAATCGCCATCGCGCGACGAACACTCTCCTCTGTGGGAGTTGTGATCGCTTCGTCGTATGCGTTTGTGTGCAACGAGTTGCAGTTATCATAAATCGCATACAACGCCTGGAGTGTTGTGCGGATGTCATTGAAATCAATTTCCTGCGCGTGCAAAGAACGTCCAGAAGTCTGAATGTGATACTTCAGCATCTGCGAACGTTCGTTGCCGTTGTATTTGAACCGCATCGCCTTCGCCCAGATGCGACGTGCAACGCGACCGAGTACGGAATATTCCGGGTCCATTCCGTTCGAAAAGAAGAACGAAAGGTTTGGTGCGAAATCATCAATGTTCATTCCGCGCGAGAGGTAATACTCCACGAACGTAAATCCGTTCGACAATGTGAGCGCGAGTTGCGTGATCGGGTTTGCTCCTGCTTCAGCAATGTGATAACCGGAAATCGAAACCGAATAAAAATTGCGGACTTTTTTATCAATGAAATACTGCTGCACATCGCCCATGAGACGCAGCGAGAATTCCGTTGAGAAAATACACGTGTTCTGCGCCTGGTCTTCCTTGAGGATATCAGCCTGCACCGTTCCACGAACCTGCGTCAGCGTGTACGCTTTAATTTTTTCGTAAACATCCTTCGGCAAAACCTGGTCGCCGGTGACACCGAGGAGCATCAATCCGAGTCCGTCATTTCCCTGCGGAAGATCGCCCTGGTATTTCGGACGGGCAACGCCTTTGGCTTCCCACAATTCGTGGAGTTTCTTTTCTACTTCTGCTTCAAGCTTGTGTTCTTTGATGTACAATTCGCATTGCTGATCAATAGCCGCATTCATGAAAAATGCGGCAATCGTTGGCGCCGGACCATTGATGGTCATCGACACAGACGTTTTCGGATCGGCGAGATGAAAACCGGAATACAGTTTCTTCGCATCGTCAAGACAACAAATCGAAACGCCGGAGTTCCCGATCTTCCCGTAAATGTCCGGACGAATATCCGGATCGCGGCCGTATAACGTTACCGAATCAAATGCGGTTGACAAACGTTTCGCCGGCATTCCCAATGAAACGTAGTGGAACCGTTTGTTTGTACGTTCCGGTCCGCCTTCACCGGCAAACATCCGCGTTGGATCCTCACCTTCGCGTTTGAACGGATAAATTCCTGCAGCGTATGGAAATTCTCCGGGAAGATTTTCCTGCCCGAGCCATTGCAGCAAATCGCCCCACGCTTCGTACTTCGGTGTAGAAACCTTGGGCACCATCGTGTGCGAAAGCGATTCGTAATGCGTGGTGATCTTGAGTTCCTTGTCGCGGACTTTGAAAAGATAAAACTCGTCTTTGTATTGTTTGGCCTTCGCAGGAAACTCTTCGACGAGTTTCAGGTTGCGCGCATCCAGATCAAGTTTAAGACGATCAAATGTCGATTCGAGCTCAGTGATCACCGCCTCGTTCAGTTTGGTCTTATCTGATTTCAGCGTCTCGATCGATTTCCGCAACGCATACAATTTCTGCGCAAGTGCAGCCTGCTCTTTAATGCGTTTATCGTAATTGCGGTTATTGTCCGTGATCTCGGAGAGATAACGCGTGCGCGCCGGAGGAATGATATAAATCTTCTCCGACATTTCCGGTGTAATCGTGAACGACGATTTCAATTCCACTCCCACCTTTTTGTGCATCGTCTGAAGAACGATCTGGTAAAGCTGGTTCATTCCCGGATCGTTGAACTGCGAAGCAATCGTTCCTACAACCGGCAAGTCATCATCGGCAGTTTCCCACAACAGGTGATTGCGTTTGTATTGTTTACGCACGTCGCGCAAAGCATCCAATGCGCCGCGCTTGTCGAATTTGTTCAATGCAATAACGTCAGCGAAATCGAGCATGTCGATTTTCTCGAGCTGTGTGGCCGCGCCGTATTCCGGCGTCATCACGTACAAACTCATGCTGCTGTGCTCAATGATTTCTGTATCACTTTGCCCGATGCCGGAAGTTTCGAGAATGATCAGGTCAAAATCCGCGGCTTTCAAAACATCTACGGCTTCCTGCACGTGACGGGATAACGCGAGATTGCTCTGACGCGTTGCCAGCGAGCGCATATACACGCGCGGATTGTTGATCGCATTCATGCGGATCCGGTCGCCAAGCAAAGCTCCGCCGGTTTTCCGTTTGGAAGGATCGACAGAAACTATTCCGATCGTTTTGTCTTTGAAATCGATGATGAAACGACGAACGAGTTCATCCACCAGCGACGATTTTCCTGCGCCGCCCGTTCCGGTAATTCCAAGAACAGGAGTTTTCGATTTCTTCGCGAGCGCTTTTACCTCGGTAAAAACTGTTCCGTGTTTATCACCATAATTTTCCGCAGCAGAAATCAGGCGACCGATTCCTTTATGATCGAGGCTGTCGAGATGCTGAACTTCTCCGTTGAGTTGGAAGCCCGTCGGGTAATCGCATTTCTCCAGGAGATCGTTGATCATTCCCTGCAAACCCATCGAGCGACCATCATCCGGGTGATAAATCCGTGTGATGCCATATTCCTGCAACTCTGCAATTTCTTCGGGAAGGATTGTTCCTCCGCCACCGCCAAAAATTTTGATGTGCGCGCATCCACGTTCCTTCAGCAGGTCGTACATGTATTTGAAAAATTCCATGTGCCCGCCCTGGTACGAAGTAATCGCAATGGCATTCGCATCTTCCTGCACCGCACAATTCACAATTTCCGCTACGCTTCTGTCGTGACCGAGGTGAATAACCTCCGCCCCGCTCGACTGGATAATCCGGCGCATGATGTTAATCGCTGCGTCATGTCCGTCGAACAACGAAGCCGCGGTTACGATTCTGATTTTATTCTTTGGCTGATATGATTGAACTTCCTGCATAAATCGGTTGAA
>DATHKF010000641.1:0-2123 GCA_035489505.1 Bacteroidia bacterium
ACTTTGCATTCATAACCGGCCACAACTTCCTGCGCACCGACTTTGATCAGCGAAAAATAAAACGCGAAAAGGATTACAACAGGGACGTAGCGTCTCATGGGGGGTGAGCAAAAATAAGAAAAAAGGGGGACGGTTTCGGGTTGAAAAAGTTCCGGGGTTAAACGCCTGCGGCAGCAAGGAATTTTTATTTGCATGATTCGACCCATTCAGGGTCGAGAATCAAGCCCTTTCACTTCGTTCAAGGGACATGTGATCCCTCCGGGATCAAGTGAATCGGGTGATGACCGACTTCGGAGAAGTCGCATGTCCCTTGAACGAAGTGAAAGGGGCAAATCAAAAAAATTCCTTACTGCCGCAGGCGCGCCCTGAGTGTGCGAAGGGCAGAACCCGCAACCGGTTAAACCCGAAAAACTGTTAGTGCAACATCTTCCCCATCGTCTCCTTTTGCCAGTCCAGCCAGGTTTTGCTGCGGACAAAATCTGAAATCGTTGTACGATATTGCGCCTGCGAGTAGAAATAGTCAAGCACTTCACCGCTTGGACCGGCAAGACGTAAATTCGAACTCACCATGGCATCGGTCAGGTTCACGAGCAAAGGCGTCGCGAAATAATTCAAACGCTTCAGCGCCTGTGCGGCGTTCACACGCGTACGGAATTCGTACGACATGCTGGTGTACTTCACCAATTCATCCTTCGCCGCCTGGTCGTTCATCACGCGTGCTTTGATTTCAAGACGCTTGATGTCGACATTTCTTCCGCTCGTTCCGATCACACCTTCTGTTTTCTGAAGGTACGCAGCAACCTGTGATGGAAACTGTGCCGAAAGTTTATCGAGCGTGTTCATCACCACGTCATACGATGGAGATGTCAATAAAACTTCGTAGTCTTTCGCGAGATCAGCCGCAACCACAGTAGTATTGTTGATCACGTGTTTGTGCACCTGCACATCTTTATCCGTCATTGCCTTGCGGATGATCTCGCGGCTTTTCGGATCAGTATCATTCATCAGCTGGGTGATGATCTCACCTTTCATCGTGTGCCAGGTTTCTTTGTTGTATGCATCAACGAGGATCTGGCGTTTCTGTTCGATCGGGTATTCACGCAGCGCAACAAGCGCATCATAACGGTCGATCATGTACGCTGCGCCCAATGCCTGGTTCTTCACCCAATCAAAAGGTTTGGTGAATGAAACCGACTTCAGAACTTCGTTGTTCGGATCAAACAAAACGTAAGCAATTGTTTTTCCACCTGAGTTTGCGATATCAACGAAGGTCGACTTCTCCTCTACCCATTTCATCACTTTGCTGCTCGTTCCGTCGGTGTAATACACTTCAAACCAGATCGGCATTTTGAACAATCCAACTACGTCGCTGGTCTCGTGAACCTGTTCAACATACACGCGCGTCAATCGCTTACCGGATTCAGTAATATCGCTGGCCTTTACATTGTAAGACGGTTCACCACCGCGGTAAATCCACTGGTCCCAGAACCAGTTCAGCTGCATACCGGTTGATTCGTGGAATGCATACAACAGGTCGTCTGAATCCACATTTCCGTAAGGATGCTGTTCGAGATAATGTTTCACCCCGCGGTTATACGCTTCTCTTCCGCCCACCACATTCTTCAGCATGTTCAGCACGAATGCACCTTTCGGGTAATGACGTACTGATCCGGATTGGCTGTGCGCAACCGGAAGCAGATTCTTTTTGGTTTCATTCACCGAACCCCACTGCGCTTCGCGACGTGCCCAATCGAAATAGTCGGTGCCGTACACTTTGCGCTCGTACATCTGGTTGTAATACGTTGCAAAACTTTCCTGGAGCCAGTGATGTGCATCGCTGCGTGCGGTTACATAATCGCCGAACCATTGGTGCGCGAGTTCGTGTGCGTTCACACCGATATAGCTTCTGTCCCAATTGCTGCGTTCATCCACGAATAGAAAATCGCCGAACACTGTTGCAGTTGCATTTTCCATCGCGCCGTACATGAAATCCTGCACAGGGATCTGCGAATACGACTCCCACGGGTATTTCACCCCGATTTCCGCTTCGAAGAAATCGATCATGTCTTCGCTGTACTTGTATGTAGTTTCAACACGGTCTTTCCACTCCGGGTAATAATACA
>DATHKF010000642.1:0-2654 GCA_035489505.1 Bacteroidia bacterium
ATCTATTAACGAGCGATTTCACCAACTGCAGCACCTTGTTTTTCTCAACAGCCACACGGAGATTTTCTTCTGAGCCCGCATGGCTGGAAGGTTTGGAATCAGCCGCAACCGATTTACGGAATGCGAGACCGGTTGTGATCAGTGTAAGGCGTTTCAATCCGCAGCTCACCAGCAACCGGTTCATGCTTTTTGCCGTGTAATACGACAGGTGTTCCGGGTATTCAATGTTTTTCCATTTTCCACCGAGGACACGCCGGCTCAATGCGTCAAAATTAGGTGTGGTGAAATAGAACAAACCGCCGTTGCGCAAAAGTTTTTTGATCGTGCTCACATGTTCTATGCCATCATTGATGTGTTCAAGAACTTCAAATGAAGTGATCACATCAAAATCGCCACGGTCCGTCCAGTCCTGGATTTTCCCTTTGCGCATCTCGATGCCTTTGGCATGACCGATCGATACAGCTTCATCCGTAAATTCAGTTCCAAAAACTTCCCAGCCTTTTGATTTTGCCGTGGCGAGGAAATGGCCGTCGCCACAACCAATATCGAGCATGCGGTTCGTGCGGCGATACGGTTCGAATTGTTCAAGAAGTTCTTCGTAACGCCGCGTGGTAACCGGTGAAATGGAATTATCGCGGGGATACTGCGCGTAATGATTGCTGAGTTCGGTTTCCGAAGGAATGCGGCTTCCGAAAACAAATCCGCACGACGTGCATTTCACGAGATACGCATGTGCATATTCCGTGTCAAGCACACCGTATTCCGGTGAACCGCAAACGAGGCAATGTGTGTGATGTTTTTCCATGAAGTTGTATCACACGTTTTGCCCGGCCAGGTGGAGTTCCCATTTCCAGGCGGTCGACATCATTTCGTCGAGGTTGCGTTTTGTTTTCCACCCGAGTTGGTTCAGGGCTTTGGATGAATCGGAATAAATCGCCTCAACATCGCCGGCACGACGGGCAGTGAGTTCAAAATTTAATTTTCTCCCGCTGGTTTTTTCGAATGCGTGTATGGCTTCAAGTACCGTTACACCGGTTCCTGTACCGAGGTTGAAAATATCGTAAGCAGGCTGTTCCGGTTTGTCGAGCAGGCCCAGCGCCAACACATGCGCTTCTGCGATATCGCACACGTGAATGTAATCGCGTACACACGTGCCATCGCGTGTGGGATAATCGCTGCCGAAAACCTGCATGGATTTTATTTTACCGATCGCCGTTTGTGTGATCACCGGCACGAGATTGTTGGGACGCTGATTAGGTAATTCACCCAGCTTGCCCGATTCGTGTGCACCCACCGGGTTAAAATACCGGAGGGAAATTCCATGCAACGTTTTCGAAACGGCGATGGTGTCGCGCATGATGTTTTCACCGACAATCTTTGTAAACGCATACGGTGACTCTACTTTACCGAATGCAGTATTTTCATTGACGGGAAGCGTACTGATATTGCCGTAAACCGAACAGGAAGAAGAAAAAATAACGTTGCGCATTCCGTTTTTTTCGCCAACCGACAAAACATTCAGCAGCGAGTTGATGTTGTTCCGGTAGTACATTCCCGGATGAAGTACGGATTCAGGAACCGATTTGAACGCCGCGAAATGAATAACGCCGTAAATATCGGGATGCGCAGCGAAGATGGCCTCCGTTTCAGCAAGCGAAGAGAGGTCAGCGCTGATGGCCGTAGTTGTGTAACCGGAAATGGATTCGATCCTGCGGTAAGTGTCCGGCGATGAATTGCTGTAATTGTCAACCGAAACTACATCGTACAGGTTGGTTTCATGCAAAGCGATGATCGTGTGTGATCCAATATACCCCGCACCACCGGTCACCAGTATTTTCTTTTTCTTCGTCATCCGTAAATCTGCCGGTATATTTTTTCGGCAATGTTAAAGTTTCTGTGCACTTGCGCCAAGTTACGACATCTTGCAGTTAGTTCATTTTGGTCTTCGCTGAGCAACGCGGCGATTTCACTGACGGCCGTTGCATATCCTGTTCCCGGAATGTTATCGAGAATGGCGCCGCACCGGTGTGAAGCAATGAGTTCACTATCGCCGGATATGTTCGGTGTAATCACCACGGGCAGGCCAAGCGCCCAGTATTCCCCGTCTTTGATGGGCGTGCAGCATTTTTTTGTCGGTACCGGTTTTACAGGTGTAAATGCAAAATCACCCAACCCGATCCATGCCGCAACTTCAGCATGTGGAACAAAACGCGTAATCACTACTTCGCGATTAAGACCAGTGTTCCTGCAATACGTGTCGATTGTTTCCGCGGAAGTATTCGTGAGAAGCAACGCACGGAATTTTCCGCCCCAGGTTGAAATGCATGCGGCGAAAAATGAGAATACTTCCTGGTCGAGATAAATGCCGCCCAGTTTTCCAGCGTAGACACAAACGATTTTATCTTCGAGCCCGGATGCTTCCAACAGCGTTTTGTTTTTGCGCAGCGATGGATGAAACGTTTCGAGATTGGTGCAGGCCGGCTTTACGGGCAATACAATGTTGCGCAGTCCGTATTTTGATTCGGCATACGCCTGCATAAACGGGGAACATGCGATGAGCGTTTGAGCCCGGTGCGACATTTTTTTCTCGAGATAGAAAAGCAAGCGATACGCAAGACTTGTTTTTTTCCACGTGCCGTTTTCAACCATCGCTT
>DATHKF010000643.1:0-2141 GCA_035489505.1 Bacteroidia bacterium
TTGGGTGGTCAAAAAAATTGTTAACCCTTGACTGCTCATTTCGCTGTGAGCCTGGGGAAAAGATTCCCGATCCTGACACCACTACGAAAGTACGCGTGTATCAACAAATAATTGGCTGTTATGGCTACCTTTGTGCACAGATTTCACCGTGTCACGCTACTTCATACGCCTCGCTTACAAAGGAACTGCTTACCAGGGTTGGCAGGCGCAGCCACATACTGCATTGACGATTCAGCAGCAGGTGAATGAAAAACTCAGCATGATCCTGCGTGAACCGGTTGAATGTGTGGGATGCGGAAGAACGGACAGCGGTGTTCACGCCCGCGATTATTTCGCACACTTTGAGAGTGAAAAAGCAACGCTCGCCGACGACAACGAACTGGTTTATCACCTGAACCGGGTTTTACCGCGAGACATTGCCATAAAAAAAATTACACGCATGCCCGAGAATGCGCACGCGCGTTTTGATGCCACTGCGCGAACGTATGAGTATCACCTGATCACAGGTAAAGACGCGTTCAACGATCACCAGGCCTGGGAAATCCGCGATGTGCCGAATGTACACGCGATGAATATTGCTGCTGACATTCTCATGCAGTACGATGATTTTGCCGCATTCTGCAAAACAGGTTCGGACCAGAAATCAACGAAATGCAAACTCACGGAAGCGTGGTGGATGCAGCATGGCGATTACGTGATTTTTACGATCACAGCAGATCGTTTTTTGAGGAACATGGTCCGCGCAATTGTCGGAACTTTACTCGATGCAGGCCGTGGAAAAATTACGCCGGATGAAGTCCGCGCAATTGTGCTTTCAGGCGATCGTTCAGAAGCCGGTCAGTCTGTTCCTGCACACGGATTATACTTAACACGGATTTTGTACCCGGATGAATACGGAGTGAACAAGGAGGACGATTTATGAGCCAGGTTTCGGGAAAAGCATTTGACATGAAATTGCTGGGAAGAATTCTCGGCTACACTAAACCGTATCGTGGAATATTCAGGCTGGCCATTGTGCTCACGATTACACTGTCGTTTCTTTCCGTAGCGAGTCCGCTTCTGATCCGGCACACGGTGAACAGCTACGTCCAGCTTCCTACGGATTCTTCTCACGCCCATTGGCTCGAAACAAACCTGCTTCTGTTCACTGTACTCATGATCCTGTTGCTGGTTATGCAATCGGTAATGCAGTTTGTGAACCAATATTTCACGAGCCTGATCGGGCAACGTATCGTTCGCGACATCCGCACACAGCTTCACAAAAAAATTCTCGGGTTCCGTTCGAAGTATTTTGACAATACACCGATCGGAACGTTGGTCACGCGTGTGGTTTCGGACATCGAAGCGATCAACGATGTTTTCACGCAGGGATTTATTGTGATCGCAGGCGATTTACTCACGATCGTTGTTTATCTCACCGCGATGCTGTATATCGATTGGCGGGTGACACTGGTTGTACTCACAACGATTCCAATCATGTTTCTGGCTACATGGTGGTTCAAGAATGCGGTGAAGCAATCGTTTACAGATGTGCGTAACCAGGTAGCGCGCCTCAACACATTCGTGCAGGAGCACATTACGGGAATGAAGATTGTGCAAGTGTTCAGCAGGGAAGAAGAGGAGATGAAACGTTTCAAGGAAATCAATACGAAACACCGCGACGCGAATGTGAGATCAGTCTGGTATTATTCGGTGTTCTTTCCGGTGGTTGAAATCCTTGTGTCAGTTTCCCTGGGCTTGTTGGTGTGGTATGCGGGCAAAAGAATATTTGAACACCAGACGGATCCCGGTACGGTCGCATTTTTCGTGCTGATGATCAACGCGTTTTTCCGGCCGATCCGTATGCTCGCAGATCGCGTGAATACTTTGCAGATGGGTATGGTTGCTTCTGAACGCGTATTCAAAATTCTCGACCAGGAAGAGACCATTGAGAATGAAGGTCAACTGACTGCACAAAAGATCAATGGAAATATTCATTTCCGCGATGTATGGTTTGCGTACAACAACGAAGATTACGTGTTGAAAGGTGTTTCCTTCGACGTGAAAGAAGGTGAAACACTTGCACTTGTAGGTGCAACCGGCTCGGGCAAAAGTTCGATTATCAACCTGCTCGGACGCTTTTACGAATACAACAAAGGAGA
>DATHKF010000644.1:0-2006 GCA_035489505.1 Bacteroidia bacterium
ATGCACCGCAACCGTCACGAAATTGCGAAAGCATTGAGTGAAGTGATGGGCGATCGCCTGACAGCGGTGTACGACAAAAGCAAAGAAGCTTTGTACCGCAATGAGGGCGGTGAAAGCATGAACGGATATATTTTCGGAAACGCTGAAGGCTCGGGTGAAGTGCTCGAGAACGGCCACAAATTCCTGATCGATTGGGTGGGCGGACAAAAGACCGGGTTCTTCGTTGACCAGCGCGAGAACAGAAAACTGCTCGGACATTATTCCAAAGGGAAAAGCGTGCTGAATACATTCTGTTACACCGGGGGATTTTCGGTGTATGCCGGAAAAGCAGGCGCCACACAAGTGCACAGCGTTGATTCTTCGAAGAAAGCCATTGCGCTCACCGATCAGAACATGGAACTGAACGGCCTTACGAATCACGCTTCTTTCGCGATGGATACGTTCGATTATCTCGAAGGAAAAGAAAATCAATACGACATTATCATTCTTGACCCGCCGGCATTTGCAAAAAGTGTGAGTGCGCGTCACCACGCGATCATGGGTTACAAACGCCTGAACGCAGAAGCGATCCGTAAAATAAAACCGGGCGGGATCTTATTTACGTTCTCGTGTTCGCAGGTTGTGGACCGCAGAATGTTCCAGGATACTATTGTTGCCGCGTCTATCCAGGCCGGAAGAACGGTTCGATTGATGCATCATCTTACACAACCGCCTTGTCACCCGGTGAGTTTGTTTCATCCGGAAGGTGAATACCTGAAGGGGCTTGTGGTGTACGTGGAATAGACGCCAGAGGATCGCTGCGCGATTTGTATAGTAAATTTTTTACCACGGCGTCACGGCGCCCAGTCCTCATCCACTACTTGCGCGGCACGGCGAATGGAAAATATCACTTCGTGATATCATTACACTAACAAGTTTGATGTAAAGCATTAAATCGCAAAGCGATTTGCGGAGCCTGTCCTGAGGAATCGAAGGGCCCCATGCCGACGTAGGAAGCACTTAAGTTTTGCGCCGTAACGCCGCGCCGCCGTGGTAAAATTTAAAATACGAATACGAATCGCGCCGCGATTCAAATCCGATTCAATCCGCTTGATCCGCGTTCTATTAAACGGTATAATACCCGAAGTAATACAGCAAGCTTGCCAGCAACGTAATCGCAAAGATCCCCGAGATGTTTACAACCAACCCCGCACGCGCGAGTTCTTTCGTGGTGATAAACTTCGTCCCGTAGACAATTGTGTTTGGCGGTGTGGCAATGGGCAGCATAAACCCGAGTGAAGCCGCCATCGCTGCAGGCAAAAGAAAAAACAAAGGATGTATTGTGCCCGCACCGAATGTGGCAATCAGTATCGGGATCATGAGCTGAATGGTAGCAACGTTCGATGCAAATTCACTGATCACACACACCAGCACAGCAATAGACACCACGATGATAACCGGGTGAACGTTCTGCAAACCGGAAAGCGCTTCACCCATCCACGCACTGAGACCGGAAACCTCGAAGCCAAACGCCAATGCAAATCCTCCACCGAAAAGCAGGATAACTTCGAACGGAAGCCGCTCCGCATCGCGCCACACCATGATCCGTTCACCGGGTTTCGAAGAGGGAACAAGAAAAAGTACAATCGCTGCAGCAATGGCCACCGTACTGTCTTCAATGAACTTTGCGTGTTCACCGAATAGTCCACCCCATCCGTGAATCGTAAAATACCCGAGATCGATATCCGATCGCGTAAACCAGAGAATGGCCGTGCAGAAAAATATTCCCGCCACGGTTTTCTCTTCGTACGTCCATGCGCCCAGCGATTTCAGTTTCACGCGGAAATAATCGCGGGAAACAACTTCATCGCGCGTGTTCCTGAAAAACATCAGGCGCAATGTCCAGTACGCACACACAATCATAAACAGCGAAACCGGGATTCCGATCTTCGCCCATTGGAAGAAATCCATGTCGTGCGCATCGGGAAAGGCATTGATGTATTCCCTGTAAAAGATCATGTTGGTTG
>DATHKF010000645.1:0-7406 GCA_035489505.1 Bacteroidia bacterium
AAGAAACTGCTGAGCCGGGCATCTCTGTATTCCCGAATCCTTCGACAGGAGTTTATTCGATCAATCTGAATACCACACAACCGGTTGTTGTAGAAGTATTCAATGCGCTTGGACAGGTGATCGTTTCTGAAACGGTAACGATGGCAGATGGTACACCTTACCTGCTGGATATGAGTGAAGCGGCAGAAGGAAATTACCTGTTGAAAGTGACGGGAGAAACCGGCGTTGAAACACACAAATTGCAGCTCATTCGTTAGTCCGGAATTTCCGGATAATATCCAAATCGAAATCCCCTGCTGATCCTGAACGGATCAACAGGGGATTTTTTGTTGGCAGAAGTTATTCAGCGAAGACATGTGATGAAAACCGCTGAAGCGGTTGAATAATCAATCGCTATCCATTGCCGGGGGCTTAAGCCCCCGGCAATGGATTGAGCTGGTTTGCCAAACGGTTTCAACCGTTTCCCCGCTCTGTGCTATGCCGCTTTACTTTCCTTTTGTTTGGTTCTCCAATCCATATAGATTCCGGCGCCGAGGAACAGGAATACCATGACCGAACCAAACATGGCCACTTTCTGACCGTTGTAGTAACTGTCGGGATGAAACTCAAACTGGATCGTATGTTTTCCCGCAGGAACTTTTATTCCGCGCAAAACATAATTCGCACGGAAATGTTCGCTTGGTTTTCCGTCAATGGTTGCGTTCCAGCCTTTCGGATAATAGATCTCCGGGAAGATCGCCACCTGGTCTGATTTCGCATTCGATTCGTAAACGATTTTATCTGAAGTATACGAAACCACTTTGATCGTGGCCGTAGAATCATACTTCACAGACACACCGGTCAGCTGCGCCTGGAAATCATCGTCTACCACCGCAGTCATGCTCGGATCAATAGTTTTCACTGCAACAATTTCAGAATCCGCGTTCGGAACAATTTTTACTCTTTGTACGAACCATGCATCTCCGCAGGCCGTTTTGTTCACTATTACTCCACCTTCAGGATTGTATATGATGTACTTCGCGTTCAACATATTCAACGTGCTTTGTTGCGCCAGTGTGGCATCAACAATCGAGTCGCCACCGGGACCTCCGGATAATCCAATCCGCAAGCCCGCCTGCAGTGCGTCAATTTGTTTCGACATCACCTGCTCGTACAATTCCTGCGTGCGTTTCAATTTCGCACCGTGATAACCACCGATCGATTTGTGGAAGTACGATGTAGACGCATCCTGCCAGGCATCAACAGCCAGGTTCAGTACACGGTACCCGGGATCTTTATCCTGCAGGATCATTTCATCCGCGGCACTCATGCGGTACGGTACTTCCACTTTGGTTGATTTGCTGTAACTGTCTTTGTTCATGTAACGGTCACCAACATCCCACATGTCAATCAACACGAGCAGTCCAAGCCCCGCCGCCAGGAATCCCACATGAAACGGTTTGCGGATGTAGAAATACAACAATCCGGCTGCGAGCAAGATGAACAGGAAACTGCGGCCCGCATCTGAACGGACAACCGATTCGCGTGCGATCTCCAGGTTTGCGATGTATTCATCCACGTCGTTCTGTGTTCCGCCTTGCTGCGTTAATCCCTGTTGAATGCGGTCCTGTGTGCTATCGTTCACAGTAGTCACAAACGCGCCAGGCATCATCCACACCAGCATGGCCAGTCCACCTGTAATGGCCAGCGCAATGTAAAACTGGTTGATCTTTTGTTTGATGATGGCTGCATTCATCATGATCTCGCGGATCGCCAGCATGGCCAGCAATGGCATGGTGAGATCGACCACGACAAGGATCATCGACACCGCCCGGAACTTATCGTAACCGGGAACATACGCAAAGAAAAATTCCGTAAGGCCGAGAAAATGTCTTCCCCAGGCCAGCATGATCGTAAGCACGGTTGCGCCGAGCAACCACCATTTGATATTGTCTTTCACAATGAACAGGCCCAATACAAACAGGAAGCAAATGATTGCCCCAACATAGTATGGTCCGCTGGTGAAAATAACATCACCGAAATAAGAACCTTGTTGTGCGATACTGTCCTTCCAGCGATCGTCTACTTTTTTCAACGCGCCTTTATCATACGACCCGATTGGCTCTGATGCACCGCCCATGAAATCCGGAATGAGCAAAGTCATTGTTTCGGATTTGCTGTAACTCCATTGTGTAGCGTATTCGATCGGAAGACCTTCTGTCTTGGTTTGCTCCGTATTGTCGATCGTCAGTTCAGACGGACCGCGTGTGGTGTACTTACTGTACTCGCTCGTAAGCATGAGGTTTCCAACATTCGGCAGGATGGCGAGTACAACAACCAAAGCCAGGAGGCCAACTGCTTTCGCGAGATATTTCGTTTGCTTTTCTTTCACGAGCCTGATCACTTCGCCGATTCCGAGGAACACCAGCAGGATCATGAGGTAATAGGTAATCTGCAAGTGATTGGCGTTGATCTCCAGGGCCAGTGAAATACACGTGAGCGCGGCACCGAGCCATAATCGCCCGCGGAAAGTCATTAAAACTCCCATGACGACAGGCGCCATGTATGCAATCGCGTAAATCTTTGAGTTGTGTCCGGCGGGAATGATCGTCATGAGATACGACGACATCCCAAACGCGATTGCCCCGGCTATACTGACCCATGGATTTACTTTCAGCGTAACGAGCAGAAAGTAAAATCCGATCATGCAGAGAAGGACCGCGGTGATTGGAAAAGGAATGCGTGTGAGTACAGGAAATGCACGTTGAACATTATCCAGGAAATTGGAAGGATACAATACCGAGATCTGGTAAGCCGGCATTCCACCAAACATACCGTTTGTCCAGAGCGGTTCGCGCTTATTTTTTTCACGGAAGTCAACGATCTCCTTGGCCATGCCCTTGTGGTGCTGGATATCGCCCTGGCGTATCTGTTTTCCATCGATGACAAAAGGCTTGAAATATATTGCCGTAATGATCAGAAAAATCACCAGGGCCACAGCCATGGGAATGTACTTCCGGAAGTTGTTCATGTCGTTTTTTACTTAATGGGCAAAGTTATTAAAAAGGTATTGTGGCAGGCGTTAAATAAAATAAAAGACAGATGACCTTCCGGCAGACAAACACCTGATCCTGCGGACAAACCGTTGCGTTTTCCGCGCAAGCCCATAACCGATTTTTGACCCGGCATTGAACTTTCCATCTGCAGGAGTGTATTGAGATACACGGACAGGAGAAAAGCTTCGACCGTTATCACAACCTACCCATGCCATGAAAAAAGCAGTCATAGCCCTTTGTCTCGCCGTTTCCGCGCTGACCGTTTCCGCCACCACGTTCTACGATCAACTGTGCACGTTTAATTTCAACTGGAAGAAATACGCGCTGGTTGCACCCGCAGGTGAAGCCCGCACCTTTCATTCGGACCGGGAATACATACAGGCACATCTCACGGGCGTAGAAACTATTCTGAACGCGGCATCAACTGATCATCTCACACCGGAACAGGTAGCATCACGCAGGCACATGATCACGCTGCTGCACGGTTACCGCATGGCCGGAAATTTTCCGTTGAATTATTACCGCGCTGAACGCATTCCGGTTTTCATTGATGAACACGGCACGCATTGCGCAGTAGGTTATCTCATGATGATGACCGGCCAGGAAGAAATGGCGCAACGCATATCACGCACTGATAATTACGTTTGGGTAAAAGATATTCGTGACCCTGCGTTAACGGCATGGCAACAGTCTTCCGGTCTTTCCGTTGAAGAACTTAAACTCATACAGGGCGCGTATGATTCGTATCCCATGGATGCACTCTACCGGCCCGACCGCTATGAAACTCCCCAAATGCCAATCTGCACAACGTCGTATTTCACCAATGAACATACCGGTCTTCGCATGACCAAAAAACCGGAAAATATCTGGTGCAAAGGCGAAGGAAAAAACGGTGTGCTCAACGGCAAGTGGGAGCAGCAAAGCGCACCGGGCATGCCGTGGATCATTGGTTATTACGAAAACGGAAAACGCAGCGGAGACTGGGAAGAATATTACCAGGGCACAAAAAAGATCTGTCGCACAGAACAGTGGCGCAATGACAAACTGAACGGCGTGCGTAAACGTTTTGATCAGTTGGGACGCATGATTGAAGAAATTCTTTTCTCCCAGGGAGAGGCCGTTTGCAAAATCAATTACGACCTGAATGATTCGCTAGCGTATGTACGTGTTCCGATTGATTCGAGTCGCGTTGCTACGCAAGTCATGAACTCCGAAGGAAAAGTGATTGCGTGCGGTGTTGAAAGAATTTACAATCCCGGAAATCTCCGCTGGTTCCAGAACATTGAATTGACTGCATTGAACTCGGCGCAAATCACCACGCAACAATCGGCAAACTCCGGTAACGGTGGATTAAACAAAGACGGTGGATACGGCAGCAGCAATTTGTTCCACCACATTCCACTGGTACAATACAAAAAAGAAGGAACGTGGATGTATTATCCGGATAAAGGAGCAGAATACGCGGCAACAAATTCAGGACAAACGGAATCTGTTCGGTTTCCCGGCTACAAGTATTACGGAGCAACGCTGTACTATTCGCTGTCGATGTTTACCGGTGTGAAGACCAATGCCCGGTTTGATTCCATTGAAGTGCAATACACGAGCAACCAGGTACAGAATTTCTTTGCGTACAGTCCTTCTGATTACATGCACCTGCGCGTTGATTATTACACGCCTGAAGAACCGAAGGCACCAACCAACAACTTACTCATAGATCCAACGACCAACGTGGTCATTATACCCATCAGCGCTTATATCTTTCCGTGGGATTATCACTATATGCCACCACAGGAAGCATTGCTGGTGATTAAATCCAAAGGTCAATACAACCGCGCCGGCGAACGAATCGGTGAATGGCAATATTTCACCACAGACGGTCAGGTGTGTAAAACAGAAAATTATCTGATCCCGATGCGCGAGGAAGAAAAAGAAGAAATCGCGGGCATCAAATAAAACCATAGACGCAAAGCCCTCTCTCAAAACAAAACCACCGCGGCCTGGGAAGCCACGGTGGTTTTTCTTTTTTTTGTTAGTCCGGCCTGCCGGAGGCTCCTTTTGCAAGGTTGGCGGCGAGACTTCCAAACACCTTAACCAGAATTGTACAGTAAACTTAATTGAACACTATTCCGTTTCAAACCGGTTTTCAATAAGTGGCGGGGTTTACTTTCACGCGGAGCAGTTTGGTCTATAAGTGGACGGAGTGCTCTATTTTGAAGTGTGCAGTTGGTCAGTACGCTATGCGCAGTAAAACGCGCGCGTTATTTATTGCGTATTGCTACTGTTAAAAACTGTGAATGACCGGAGAAAAAGTGCGTGGTGTGTGACGTGTACGTTACTGCGCACTGTTTTACTGCGCACTGCGTACTGATTTTACTGCGCACTATTTTATTTCCTCGTAGTCTACGTAATCTCCGTCATCATCCGACTTGCCTTTTTTCTTCGGCGGAGTTTGTTCCACGATCACGTCCCCTTCCTTTTTCTGGTGGTAGTGATGGTGATTGGTCTGGTGAAACTGCTGCGTGTTTTTGCGCGAATTGGAATTCGAAAACGCTGCATACAATTTCCAGATAACCCAAATGGCGAGTACGGTGAAAAAGAGTTCCTGCACGGTACAAATTTACGAAAAACTAATTTGCTGAAGTGCTGGTGGGTAGTGTCTCAGTTTGAGTATTTGATATTTTGAGACGGCGACACGGCGCTAAAAGAAGCACGAAACCCATTCTAAGCCCAGGCGCTCACGGCGCGTTACCGTTATCTCGCCGTGAGCGCCTGGGCTTAGAATAAGAAATGCCGTAAAAATGCGCTCCCGATTGCTATCGGGACCGTGTCAAAAACAAAGTGAGACACTACTTGCTAATGTACTGATGGAGTCGCGCTACTTGTCTGACCTCGGCGAGGGCATCAGCACATTAGTTACCTTTATCGCATGAAAGTAACCGTCACCGTCAAAGAAGTTAATCCCGAATTCGATCACGAACTGGCCGAACGCCACAACGATGGAAAAGAGTCGGAAAGCAACATTCTCTACAATTGGGAAGACGAATTTGAGATCAGCGGAGACGTTAAGGATTTCAAAATACGCAACAACGCCGCTTACGACCTGACTGTTCAACTGGGCGATGACGTGCAAACGCATCCCGTTCCCGGCATGATGATCGTGGATTGCGTGCTTGATGATGATGCAGTAACCTCCTGCGCGTTCTCACGCAACCTGGTGAAAGACACGAAAAAAGTGTTGAACAAAAACGGAGATGTTCACTTTTTTGTTTTCCTGAAAGGCGGAAAGAAAATAGTTGTTCCGATGACCGGCGTTTACATTGCCGAGAAGGATTTCCCGAAGGAATTGCCGTTGCCGGAGGAAGATGAAATTACATCAGACGAAGAAGATTGATCTGCTGATTTGCAGATGTGCAAATGTGCAGATACCCGCAAAACCATCGCACTCTTAACTTGTCACCTCGGCTGAGTTTGTCATGAGCCTGTCGAATGGCCCGGTCTGACAAGTTAACTCTATCTCGGTTCGTGTTACGACTCGCCCGGAAACGTTCTAGATAGAAAATTCGTGTATTGTCCGAAGGACTCCTTCGGAGAAACTACTTGTCAGACCGAGCGGAGCCGAGGAATGACAAATGCGAAGCCGGAGCTCATTAGCAAATCAGCAAATTATTTTATCAGCAAATTATTCCCGGGGAATCTGCTTCAGCACCGCCTTCAGCTTCACAATTTCTTCACGCGCCTTATCCACCTTCGCCTGGTAATCGGCTACAAGCGCCTGTGCACCTTTTGATTTTCCGAAGAAGCCAAGATTGGTTTCAAGCGTGTTGATCTCAGCCGTAAGGCGCTTGATCTTGTCCTGGATATTGCTGCGCTCACGGTAAATCTGGTCGCGGCCTTTGTCGGTTTGCTTCAGTTGATCATACTTGATGCGTTGCAACGTGTTCTCGTCTCCACCTCGTGCTTTCAGTTGCTCGAATAGTCCGTCCTGAACGGCTTTCCATTCTTTGTCGAGACGGTCCTTATCGGCACGTGCTGCATAAGGAAGCTCTGCCCATTTTTTCTGGTACTCCCCGATCACGTTGCGCGCTTCTGTGAGTTCTTCCGGCAGGGTTACTGCTTTCACCTCATTGATCAACGCTTCGCGTGCTTCTGAATTGGCTTTGTACGAAGCATCCTGTTCAGAGAAATGTTTGTTCCGGTTTTCGAAGAACACATCTGCTGCTCCACGGAAACGTTCCCATATTTTATCGCCTTGTTTTTTCGGAACGGGGCCTGTCTTCTTCCAATCTTCCTGCAACTGGCGGAACTTGACTGGCGTATTTTTCCAATCGGTACTGTCTTTCAGCGCTTCTGCTTTTTCGCACAAAGCCATTT
>DATHKF010000646.1:0-5158 GCA_035489505.1 Bacteroidia bacterium
GGGTTTTATTAAATTTCCTTGCTGCTGCAGGCTCTTCCCACACCTGTTAAAAACGAAATCCAATCGTCTCCTGCAATACCGCGCGATTCATTACGTTTACTATCCATGAAGTCCGTCGTTTTCGCATCCTTCTGCACAATTTTCTTTTTCGCTTCGATGATGAGCGATACCTCCGGTGTGAAAACACTCGTAACCATAGGCACCATCGATGTAAAACACGACACCATCAACAATGTCGTTTCCTTTGAATCGGGAATGACGATCGATGCCGACGGTTCCCCGCAGGCGTATCACCCGGTTTCCGATTCCGGTCTTGATGCACTGGCGAACGCCGGCCGCAAAGGAAACTGGTGGGGTATTGTAACCGACGAAAAAGGCGAACCGGTTGTGCAGGGAGAGGACGATCCCTTTCCGGGATTTTACGTTTCTACCACGTCGCTGCAGGATGCATCGAAGAAAATTACTGATCCGGCGCGTTACGTGAATTCAGACTCGGTTCCGTTTATTGTTATTCCCAATAACGCCACACTTCTTGGACTGGTGAAAAAAGGCGATTTCGCCCGCGTGGAAAATCTGCGCAATGGAAAATTCGGGTACGCAATTTTTGCCGACGTAGGCCCGAAAGATAAAATCGGGGAAGGATCGATGTGCCTCGTGCGCAATCTTGGAATTGATGCGAGCCCGCGTTCGGGTGGTGTTGCAGATAGCGTACGTTACACGGTGTTTGTTGGCTCGGGGAATGGGAAGTGCAGAAGTAAAGCGGAGATTGATAGTGTGGGTGCTGTGTTTTATACGGCGTATACGGAGAAGAGTAAATAGTTCTGCCAGTGCTTTATTTTTACTGGTGAAAACCGCTGAAGCGGTTGAACAACCGAAAGCAACTCCATTGCCGGGGGGCTTAAGCCCCCGGCAATGGAGTTAGCGCAGTTCCCAAACGGTTTCAACCGTTTAACCGCAAGGTTTGAATCGCGAATTTTAAACAGAAATATTTTCACTTTTCGCAGTGACAGTTACACCGGAAAAGAAATAGTAAACGTGGTGCCTTCGTTAATTTTACTTTCCACGTTTATTTTCCCTCCCAAACTGGTCACGTGACCAAACACCAGGTAGAGACCGATGCCTTTGCTGTCGGCGTGATTGTGAAAATTCTGCTGCAGACCAAAAATTTTATCTTTCACCTTTTCCATGTCAAAGCCTTGTCCATTGTCGGAAAAAGTGAGTTGGTGCACACCGTTTACTTTTTCGGAATGCATTGTTATAACCGGATGCAGGTCGGGGCGCGCATATTTAATGGAGTTCGTAATCAAATTCAGGAAGACACTTTCCATGTAGAACTTATTGAATTTGACTTTTCCCGATTGAGCAAAGTTGGCGTGGATTGTTGTCTTCGACGTTTCAAGCAATGAGCCTATGGATTGAACCACTCCGTCGAGACTCTCCTGCAAATCCACTTCTTCGAGTTTGGCGTGGGCGGTGTGCGTTTCAGTTAAAATGTTCAAATGATTGTTTACGGTTTGCTTTAATTTCTCACTGGCCCGTTTTAAAATCGAAATCAATTCAAGCGTTTGCTGATCGCTGATCTTCGAAGAATCGATCATGCTGAACACGGCAAGGAGATTATTGACAGGCGACCGTAAATCGTGCGAAGCCGTGTAAGTGAGTTGCCGCAGGTCTTTGTTTGCTTCAGTGAGGTTGGCGAGCAATGCATTCCTTTCTGCTTCCTGCCTCTTTTTATACGTAATGTCTTTGGCGATGGCGAAGATCAGGCGGTCGTTGTCAATAGCAAGGGAAGTCCACGACAACCACACCGTTTCTCCCTGTTTGGTTACGTACCTGTTTTCAAAATTGGAAAGCGGTTTCAGTTTGGTAAGCTCTTCCCTGACTTTCGAAGTAATTGCCCGGTCGTCGGGATGAACAAAATCATTGAAGGGTTTTGCATACAATTCTTCCAACGAATACCCGAGCAGGTTTGAAAAGGAAGAATTTATTTTTTTGAAATAGCCATCGTACCCTGCTATACAGAGTAGGTCTGGAGACAATTCAAAAAAGAGTTCGTATTTGAATGTAGGGTCGGTCATGTACTATTCGTAAAAATAGCACAATTGTGGTTATTTTTTCTTTACCACAGTTTTCTCCTCATTTTCCTTTACCCGGAATTTCACAATTTTCGCAACCAGGTCGAGCGGCATGGATTTATCCAGCGGAAACTGAACGGAACCTTTTCCTTGTTTGTACACGGAAAGTTCTTTTTTAAATTTACTATGACCGGTTGGTGTTGCATAAAACCCGATGTGATGTTCGTAGCCGGCGAAATAAATGAGAGGTCGTCCGTTTAATTTGTACGCGGGCATTCCATAGCCGATGGATTCCTCTGCTTCGGGCGCGATTTTTTTAATCGTTGCACGAAACTGCTTCAAAATCCGTTGAGTTTCTTTTGGAAAAGATGCGATGTATTCAGTTACGTTAGCAGCTTTGATCGTTTTCATGGAGAAAGGTTTTGCTCAGTGTATCGCTGATGGTTTTTACTCATCCAAATTTACGTTCCCGGAATGAATTCCATTGGTGCGGAAAACGACATTTTAAAGGGGCAAATGCGTCAGTTATTTCGTTATTCATGGCGGTTCTCGAATCTTTTGTTGTAGTTGGATAAGGTTCTGATGATTTTTTTTAGAGATTTCAAGGCATCATGTTTGGCTGAAAAACATTGCTTGAGACATTTTTGTGATTCTAAAAAATGACCTAATGCTTCGCTTGTATTCACATCAATAGACAGTTCACCAAGGGCATATAGCAATTGCCCCTTCACCTCCAACGGTAATATAGTTTCTTTAAGTTTGTTTAGTAGATATTGATGCAGCAACTGCGCTCGATTCCTTTCGCTGTAAACTCGGATCAACTCATTATATATTGCTCTTTCGCCGGGCCCAAGGTTGAAAAAGGCTTCAGTCAGCATGGCGCTGTTTTCCGAACCCATGCCGAGTTCCAGCAGAGCAAGACGTGCGCCGAAATTTTCGGGAAAAATAGCGACGCTTTGCTGATACATCTCGGTGGCTTTTTCATGGTCTTCAATTTCACAATATATTTTTGCAATTCTGATTAGAATTTCAGCCTTGTCTTGGTCTTTCTCAGCCGTGCTCAAATAATTTTCGAGAGTTGCAATTTCAGTACATGCTGAGCTGATTAAATTAATGTTGATTGGTACTACTCGCTCGATTAAGTACTCGAGTTTTCTTATGTTCTTAATCTGTAATTCTTCAGGGGTAAATAAAACGCAAAACACACAGAACGATTCAAAATCTACGAAACCTGTGTACTCATGTAAATGTGTTTCTTTACGCAGAATGGTCCTTAACTTAGTTGTTCGTCCATCTTTTCGGGATATTGACGATGTGTAATGAAAAATTGCTTCCGGATGTGCTTGCTTGGTTTCTCTTTCATGGAAATCAACAACAGCATTCATGTCGATAAATTCACTACCATAACTTGCAATATTTAAGTAGATAAATTCTTCATTCTTCATTCTTCATCGCTGCCTGAAGCGTAAGCCCCCGCTGATAGAGAGTGGCTAACCCAATTGGTCTGCGCGTCCCATCGACTATCCAACCAAAAGGTGCGGGAATAAGAACTCCGTGCTTGCCACTATATGGCATTGCTCCAACACCCTGAAACTGTTTAAGCTCTTCATAGTTAAGTACGTCCACCTCAATGTGTTTAGGGCCGTAATAGGCGCGATTCCGTGCGGCTTTGGAATAACCAATTGGAGTGATCAAAATTCCTTGATCCGCTTCGACATCTTCCGCCATGGAAATAAATGTTTCAACATGTTTAACATCTATTTTTTTCTTATAGTGTTTCCCATCAACAATAATTCTTATCGGAACTCCGGCGATTTTCGTTTCTATTAAAACATCAATTTGGCGGGAGGTCTTTGAATAGCGTCCTTCAATCCTCGCATCTTTCGTGATTATTGCGTCCGGGTAAATACTCTTGAAACTTTCGAATATTTCAATTTCATATGTCTTCCAATCCATGACGTTCTGAATTTCTTAAAGGATCAATATACCAGTTTTGAACCATCCAACTGTTCACCTGTACCGGCATCAGGCGAAAATTTGTCACGGGCTAAAATTCGAAAATTCATAATAATTTGAACCGAAGCTTCATTCATGTGTACCGCTCTCAAAACGTAATCACATGAAGAAATTACTTACTCTTCTGCTGATCGTTGCCGGCACAATTGTCGCTAACGGTCAGTCACAGTCGAACTATTACTACAATAAGGACATTCAGAATCAGCCTGTCGATAGCGATTGGCCTTGCGGAGACCGCGGTTTCACTGCTTCATCGGATGTGATGATCTACGTACCGCCGGACGCGTGGATACTTGAACTGCATGGCATGGAAGAAGCGCCGACGCTCGAATCGGCACGGAGTAAATTGCAGGTGCGGATCAATGCGTTTCAGAAGAAACTCAACACGCTGGGAATTCCGAATACCGACATTACAATAACTACGGTTTCCCAGGAAAAAGTTTCGGGATGGAAAACCAACGAGAAAGGTATCAACGTGTGGACGGTGACCGGATATTCCCTCACGAAAAGCTTGTTGATCCGGTATACAGAATCGAACAAGTATAACCAGATCATTTCGGCGGCGGCAGAGCAAAGTCTCGATAACGTGCAACAGCACTATTGCACCGTTGCAGACGAACAGGCTGTGTACGCAGAGTTGTACCGCCAGGCGATGGATGTGTGCATGCAAAAACGTGAAGAGGAAGCCACATTCAACAACGCGATCATCGCACCCAACTGGACTGTAGTCAGTGAATACTACGACGTGCAAACGCCGTCTCCCGGAGTATATGTTCCACCCGGTGCAGGACGTGAAGTGGTTACCGGTTACGATCGCGTGATCAACCCGGAATACGGAGCAAGTGCCGTGAAGTACATCATTCATCTCGAAATATCTTATACGCTTACCAAACCGCAACGAAACAATTCACCAGTCAGAAACAAATAACCATGAAAAACATACTACTCATTTCTGCCGCATGCGCATTATCCATGCAACTCATGCTGGCACAATCACAGGGCAACGCGGTTGTACCTACGCAAACAACGGATCCATCAACGGGGGTGTTTATCAGCACCGTTGGAAA
>DATHKF010000647.1:0-2157 GCA_035489505.1 Bacteroidia bacterium
TAATCATACACAGCTTTGGCGCGGTTTTGAGAAAGCACCTGGTTGTGTTTCTTGTCGCCATCACTGTCTGTGTGACCGCCCAGTTCGATTTTCATATCCGGGTTGAGATTCAAAAATGCGACCAGCTTATTCAATTCCGCAGTGGATTCCGGTTTCAGGTCGAACTTGTCGACATCGAAATACACATTTTTCAGAATGCCGCCAACGCCAACCTCAATCGGTTGCAGTGGAACATCCATCTGGTACGGCTCACCGGGATTCGTTGATTCTGCCATCCAGAACGATTCTGAAAACGGCAGGTACAACGAACGGTTCACACTCAACGCATAATTTTTATTCTGCGGAATACACACGAGAAATTCTCCGGTAACCGGATCAGAAACCGATGCGATCACCGGGTTTCCGGTTGCGAGATCGATGAGTTCGAAAGACGCGCCGAGCGGTTTTTTTGTTTTGATGTCGTACACTTTTCCTTTCATGTACGTCACCGGAACCGGCCGAAGTGCAGGCGGAATTTCAAACTGGTAAATGTCGTCGCAACCTGCAGTGCCTTCGCGTGTGCTGGAGAAATACGCGAGTGATCCGGCACCATTCACGATCATACCACTTTCTTCGCCAAATGTGTTGATCGGGTAGCCGAGGTTCACCGGGTTGCCCCAGTTGCCCAACGAATCGCGACGGCAAACGTAGAGGTCAAGTCCGCCCATACCAATGTGTCCGTCGGAAGCGAAATACAAAGTCTGGTTGTCGGGGTGAATGAAAACGGCTTCTTCTCTTCCGGATGTATTGATGTGCGCACCAATGTTGACGGGTTTACCCCATTTTCCTTTTCATCAAGCGTACACATCCAGATGTCGCTGTTGCCGAAACCATCACGACGGTTGCTGATGTAATACAATGTTTTTCCATCGGAAGAAAACGATGGCTGCGTTTCCCAGGCTGCTGTATTCACGGGTGCGCCTACGTTCACAGGAGCAGTCCACAATCCGTTTACTTTTTGCGTGAAGAAAATATCGCAGCTTCCGTAACCCTGGCGACCACCACCGTAACCGTCGATTTCTTCGCAAGCTGCAAAATACAGGTAACGTCCATCGGCAGAGAGCGACGGAGCGCCTTCATTTCCGGTTGTGTTGATCGGTGAACCCATGTTCTGCGCGGTGCTCCAGTTACCCTGGTCGTCTTTGTACGAGATGTAAAAATCTTCCTGCTGCCGCGTGCCAACACCATTCGGATTTTTGACAATCGCGTTGCGCGTAAACACGAACATGTTGTCGTCGGCCGTTACGTTTGGAAAGTATTCGCATTCGGCGGAGTTGGTACTTGGGCCCATGTTCACCGGCTTAAAGGCAACGGGATTTGCAATAGCCTTCAGTGCAAAATCGCATGATGCAATTCCGTTTTCAGCAATTTCAACCAGCCGGGGTGGAGTGCTCGATCTTTTTTTATCGAGAAACGTTTGAAAATCTGTTTTGGCTTCGGCATATTTTCCCTGTTTCATTTCGGCCTGCGCACAATCGTAATAGGCCGGTGGAAAAAAGTTCGGGTTGAGCGCAAATGATTTTTTGAATTCCACTTCCGCTTCAGCCCATTGGCGCAACTCCATGTGCAAGGTGGCCTGTAACAGGTACGCTTCAACAAAATCCGGATCTTCTTTTTTCGCTTTCGCCAGTTCGGCCAGGGCCTGGTCATATTGCCGCAAGTCCATGTGCTGCATGGCCATGTTGTATGCCTTGGTCGCCTTTTTGCTTTTGGTGCTGAGCGGAGTTTGCGCTTTGCAGGAGAGGCCACCGATGGCGAGGAGAATGACGAGAAGGATGTTTTTCATAACTGTAAGTTTCGTGTTCTGGGTTTTGAGTTTCTGGTTTACGTTGTCAGTCCGGGCGGAGTCGAGCGCCGGAACGAGAAACTCGAAACTCAGAACAGTTAAGGTATATGCATGTACTTATGCGTCTGCAAAGAAACATTCCATCTCGGATTCTCCATCACGTAATCGACAATCAGCGGCATCATTTCTCCCGATTTGCTCCATTCCGGTTGAAGAAAAAGTTTACAATCTGCACTTACTTTCGCAGCATTCTCTTCGGCCCAGCGGAAATCATCGCGGTTGAAGACAATTACCTTCAATTCGTGTGCCTGACTGTAGTTTTCTTCCTTCGG
>DATHKF010000648.1:0-4185 GCA_035489505.1 Bacteroidia bacterium
TACCCAGGCCATTCTCAGGCAGGAACTGGTTGGTGGCCCTGCCGCACAATATTCGTACAACCCAATGGCCAATCCGATCTGGCTGACACAGGGAACACAGTATCTTCTGGAATTGTATCAAGGTGCCAGCGATGGTTATTATTATGGTACTTCCTCGCAGATAGGGCAACATCTCACCTACTACGATATGCGGTACTGCAACGGCTGTACACAAAATACATTTCCTACGAATGTCCTGAATAATTACCAGTACGGTCAGCCTGACATGTGGTATTTCACCAAGCAAACGATTGCAACAATTCCAACGGTAACTGTCGGAACAATCGGCAGCGGAACACTCGTAACTTCTACATCAGGTGCCACGTCAGTTTGTCCCGGTGATTCTGCATTCGTTTCTATCACAGCCAGCGGAGGAACCGGAGGATACACGTATTCATGGCTTCCAACTACCGGAATGGCCAATCCAAACGCAGCCAGCACCATGGTCCTTCCCCCTACCAGCGGAATGTACTATTGCATTGTAACCGACCAGTGCGGTAACACGAATTTCGATTCGATTTACGTGACGATCAATACACCACCCACTGTATCGGCCAGCGTTTCGACCGATTCTGTTTGCATCGGTGGATCGTTCATTCCTTCGGGATCGGGCGCAGTCACCTACTCGTGGAGCGGAGGATTAGTTGACAATGCTGCATTCTTTCCATCAGCAACCGGTAACTACACCGTAACGGGAACCGATGCAAACGGCTGCACCAATATTGCGATTGCAACTGTAGAAGTGTTGAGTTTACCAGTCGTGGTTGCAAGCGCCACGGACGACACCGTTTGTTCCGGCACTGCAGTTACACTGAACGGCTCCGGTGCATCCACGTATGCCTGGGACAATGGCGTTACAGACGGCTTAAGCTTTACTCCGATTTCTTCCATGATGTACATCGTAACCGGAACAGATGCTTACGGTTGCGAGAACTGGGATTCCATTGCCGTAGTTGTAAATGCAAGCCCGGATGTGCTGACTTCATCTACGGGCGCTCCGTATTGTTCAGGAGCCGGTTCCGCAACATTGACTGCATCGGGTGCTGATTCGCATTTCTGGGTAACACCCGGTGTAACCGCAAACTCTATCACTGTTAATCCTGCTGTTACTACTACGTACACGGTAATTGGTACAGATGCGGCTACCGGTTGCGCAGATACTGCAACGATAACCGTTACTGTACATCCGAACCCAACGCTTGCAGTAACCGGCGGCACAAGTTGCGAAGGAGATTGCATTACTTTTCAGTCCATAGTCACGGGAGGCACTCCGGGATACACATACTTCTGGTCTCCGGCAGCCGGTCTCAACAGCACAACCATTGCAAACCCGATTGCATGCAACGGAACAACAACCTGCTACACCGTTATGGTCACAGACACCATGGGCTGCGTGGATCTGATCACCGGCGTGTGTCACAACGTAACACCGCTGCCTGATGTAACTGTAACAGGCCCGATAACCACATGTATTACTGATGGAAGTTATCCGCTGGCAGGAGCTCCTTCGGGCGGAACATTCACCGGACCGGGCGTTACCGGTTCAACATTCAGTCCTTCTGCTGCCGGAACCGGAACGCACCTGATCATATACTCATTCACAGATTCGAGCGGCTGTACAGCATCCGATACGCTGAGCATTGTTGTTTCTCCTTGCGTGGGCGTTGCAGAGAATACTGCATTGAATGGTGTGAATGCGTATCCGAATCCGTTCGAAAACACATTCATTGTTGATCTCACAGCAACCGGTGTGGCCATGGTACGTATCACCAACAGCCTTGGACAAATGGTATTCGAACAGGAGATGAACGAAGGGCGAACTGAAATTTCAACAAGCCACCTGAGTACGGGTGTATATTTCCTGGAAGTTTCTTCTGAAAAAGGAACAACCGTAATTAAGGTGATCAAGAACAATTAGGGTTCATATTTCAGCTAACAGACCTCAGAAACAGACATCTGTTATCTGGGGTTTGTTTTTTGTACGCGGTGGTCAGTGTGTTTACTTTTTTGCCGCAGATTTCGCAGATAACGCAGATTCCAGATTCGCAGCAATTCTTAAATGAATTAATGATCCGCAAAGCCGATCGATCACGAATCAGATCATTTAAATTTTTTAGCACGCTTCGCATCTGCGTTATCTGCGGAATCAGCGGCTGAACTTAAACGGATGCACTACCAGTCCCAGGTCTGATGTCTCAACTCTAATTTCTACCTTTACACCTCAATTCCACTGTATGTCATTACTCATTGCTCCTTCCGTGCTCTCCGCCGATTTCGGAAAATTATCAGAAGACATTAAGTTCATCAATGAAAGTAAAGCCGACTGGTTTCACGTTGACGTGATGGACGGTGTATTCGTTCCGAATATTTCATTCGGCTTTCCCGTGCTGAAAACATTGCAGAAGGAAGCAAAGAAACCGCTCGACGTTCATCTCATGATTCAAAACGCCGATGCGTACCTCGAAGAATTTGCGAAGCACGGAACGTATATGTGTTCAGTGCATTTCGAAGCGTGCACACACCTGCACCGCACTGTTCAGAACATCAAAACGCTCGGCATGAAAGCATCCGTGGTGTTGAATCCATCGACACCGATTCACGTGCTGGAAGACATCATCCACGAGCTCGACATGGTGCTGGTGATGAGCGTCAATCCCGGTTTCGGCGGACAGAAATTTATTCCGCATACGCTGGTGAAAGTCCGCGCGCTGAAACAAATGATCAGTTCACGTTATCTCGAAACGCTGATCCAGGTAGATGGTGGCGTTGATCCTTCCAATGCGCGGCAACTGGAAGATGCAGGCGCCGATGTTGTTGTAGCAGGCAACGCCGTTTTCGGTGCAGCTGACCGCAACAAAGCGATTGAACTTATCAAGGGATAACGCGAATGGCGAAACGCCTTTTCATTACCATCCTCAAGCATTACCTGTTCTGGATCGTTTTGTTCCTCATAGGCCGGATCATTTTTCTCGCCTGGAATTCTGAAGAGCTTACCGGCATTCCATTGGGTGAAGTCCTTCTTTCACTCCCCGTTGCGCTGTATCTCGATACGGCCATGGCCTGTTACCTGCTCATCATTCCATTCGTATTCAGTTTGCTTTCGCTTGCCCTGCGTAAACCGGCATTGCTTAAAATCAACAATGGCATTCACCTCGTATTCCTGGTTGCTTTTTTTCTTCTCGTGCTTGCCGAATTATCGATCTACGATGAGTGGCACAAAAAACTGGACTACAAAGCGCTTTGGTTTTTCGGTAATCCTGCTGAAGTTTTTCATACTGCCAGCTGGTCCCAGCTTTTGTCGTGTTTCTTAGGAACCGCTGTGCTTGCCGGACTGTCGTACTGGATTTACAAAAAATACATCACCGAAAAAACGGTCGCGGAACGGTCGCATCACTGGAGTATTTTCGTTTATGCTTTGTCCATTCCGTGCCTGCTCATCATTGGTATCCGCGGAGGGTTTCAAACCATACCCATCCAGCTGAGCGATGCGTATTATTCGAAGCATGATGTATTGAACCTCGCTTCGGTCAACTCGGTTTTCAATCTCGCGAGCAGTTGTATCGAAAATGCCAATGCTGGGGAACCTTACCGTTTCGTTTCACCTGAAGAAGCAGCCAAAGTTTTTGCAGAACTGCATTACACGGCCAAAGACACAACGGTGATGTTGCTCAATACAACGCGGCCTAACATTGTGCTCGTTGTGCTGGAAGGCTGGTCCGCAGATATGGTTAAAAGCTGCGGAGGATTTGCTGGCGTAACTCCATACTTCGACCAGATGGCCGAGCAGGGTTTCCTCTTCAACAATTGCTACGCCAGCGGAAGCTTATCCGACCAGGGAATGGCCGCAGTATTCTCCGGCTTTCCTGCGCAGCCGCGTACATCGATCATTACACAGCCAACGAAATACCAGCGCCTGCCATGCATCAGCAAAAAATTTGAAGAGGCCGGATACAAAACGTCGTTCATGTTCGGCGGACAACTCAGCTACGGAAATATCCGTTCGTACATGTACTACAACGACTTCAACAAAATTATTGAAGGCGAAGATTTCCCTGCTGAAATTCCGCAGGGAAAACTGGGTGTAGCCGACGAATACCTGTTCAGCCGCCAGCTCAGTGAACTGAAAAAAGAAACGCAGCCTTTCTT
>DATHKF010000649.1:0-10102 GCA_035489505.1 Bacteroidia bacterium
CTGACGTTTATCCGATAGACGCAATGGCCGGTAGTGTCTCACTTTGCTTTTTGACACGGTCCCGATAGCAATCGGGAGCGCATTTTTACGGCATTTCTTATTCTAAGCCCAGGCGCTCACGGCGGGATAACGGTAACGCGCCGTGAGCGCCCGGGCTTAGAACGGGTCTCGTGCTGCTTTTAGCCCCGTGTCGCCGTGTCAAAAAGCAAAGTGAGATACTATCGGGCAATTCAAGCCTTGTCAACCGAAATCCTTATTTTCAGTAAATTAATTGTTTGAATCCATGAACGTATTCAACAACACCTTTCTCCTTCGCCTGGCAGTTGCAATTATTCTGCTACTGCATAGCATTCCGGGAATGTTCAATAACGGAATAAACGATTTCGGTAATTTCTATTTGAACGAAATCGGATTTGCACCGGTGGGTGTGGCGCTGGCCTGGATCATTAAACTCTCGCATGTGGTCTGTGCGGTTTGCCTGCTGTTCGACAAGTTTGTGAAATGGGCTGCCGGCATAACTATCGTCATACTGATTGCCGGCATCATCATGGTCCATTTCAAAGAAGGCTGGTACGTGGTAGGCGGTGGACGCAATGGCGTTGAGTTTAATTTCCTGCTGATCGTCGTTTTGCTTGCGATCATGTTTCCGAACGGACTTAAAAGTAAAAACCGCTGATAATGAAAAACACTATTTTATTTTTTCTGGCATTCACCAGCTTCACCTTGATCAACGCGCAGCCCGGAATTCAGTGGCAGAAATGTTTGGGTGGATCCAGTGATGATTGGGCGCAGTCCATTCAGCCAACAATCGACAGTGGATACATTGGTGCAGGATATGCCCTCTCAAACAACGGTGATGTCTCCGGCAATAACGGCAATTACGATTTCTGGATCGCAAAACTGGACAATGCAGGAACCATTGAGTGGCAGAAATGTTTGGGCGGTTCAAATCCTGACAATGCCTATTCCGTTCAGCAAACTGCCGACAGCGGTTATGTTGTTGCCGGGTTTACTGCGTCGAATGACAGTGATGTCTCCGGCAATCACTGCAATGATGATTTCTGGATTGTGAAGCTGGACAACGCGGGAAATATCCAGTGGCAGAAATGTCTCGGTGGTTCAAACTATGACGATGCATTTTTCGTCCGGCAAACAACTGACGGCGGATACATTGTTTCCGGCGATACAGAGTCCAGCAACGGCGACGTGACCGGTCATCATGGCAACTACGATGCGTGGATTGTGAAGCTGGACAGCGCAGGAAATATTCAATGGCAGAAATGCCTGGGCGGATCAGGTGATGAAACGGCATCTTCCGTTCGACAAACAACAGACGGCGGATATATCGTTTCCGGATCTGCGACGTCGAATGACGGTGACGTGAGTGGCAATCACGGTGGCTGGGATGTTTGGATTGTAAAACTGGACAGCGCAGGAAACATTCTTTGGCAGAAATGTTTTGGAGGCACAGGCGAGGATATCGGATATTCCATTCAGCAAACTGCAGACAGCGGATATGTTGTTGCAGGTTTTACCAAATCCACGAACGGCGATGTGAGCGGCATCCATGGAAGTGGGGCTCAGCCCGACTACTGGATTGTGAAATTGGACAGCACCGGAAATTTGCAGTGGCAGAAATGCCTTGGTGGCCTGGGTGATGATAAAGCATATTCGATTTCGCAAACCAACGATAGCGGCTATGTGGTTGCGGGATTCACCAGGTCAAATGACGGTGACGTGAGTGGCAATCATGGAACGGGGAGTCAGGATTACTGGATCGTGAAGTTAACGGTTGCAGGAACTATTCAGTGGCAAACATGCCTGGGTGGTTCCGGTAACGATTGGGCAAGATCCATTCAGCAAACCGCAGACAGCGGATATGTTGTTGCCGGATGGGCCGCGTCAAATAATGGAGACGTAAACGGTAATCACGGAAGCAACGATTATTGGATCGTGAAATTGCACGATAACGCAACGGACGTAGAAGAATATGGTGCGCCGGTGTGGAATATTTTTCCGAATCCATCCACGGGTGTTTTTTCAATCACGGGTAGTGCAATTCAGAATGCTGTCTTAACAATTTCAAACCCGTTGGGTCAGGTCATTTATCAATCTCCTGTGACCAAGGAAAAAACAGATGTCGATTTGTCCGCATATCCCGCAGGTATTTATTTTGTCACCGTAGCTGACGAAAATCAGAAGTGGACGGAACGAATTATTATTGAATAAACATGAGCAAAACATTTTTCGACACCGCAATTTCTCTCGACGGATTTATGGCCGGAGAGAACCGCAGCGCACAGAATACCATTGGCGACGGCGGCATGACACTTCACAATTGGATGTTTGCCCAGAAAGCATTCTGGGAACATCTTGGACAGGAAGGTGGACAGGAAGACGGACCTGATGGAAACCTGATCAGGGAGACTGTTGCCCGGACCGGCGCAAATATCATGGGCAAGCGCATGTTTGAAGAAGGAGAACCCAATTGGCCGGAAGATTTATTTAAAGCCGATGTCTACGTTTTGACCCACGAAAAAAGAGAACCGTGGATTCAAAAAGGAACAACGGTTTTTCATTTCATCAATGACGGAATCGAAAGCGCTTTTGAAAAAGCAAAACAATCGGCAAAGGGAAAAGACGTTCGGATCATGGGCGGCGCGAATATCATCCAGCAGTCTTTAAATGCAGGACTCATTGACGAATTCTACATTCATATTTCTCCGGTCATTTTGGGCAGCGGCATCCGGTTGTTTGACAACATTGATAAGAACATGTACAACTTTGAAATCGATGAAGTGATTCCATCCGCACTGACCACGCATTTGAAGTACACGTTGACGAAAAAGTGATGTGACTTCACATTAATGCCAATACGTCCCGGCCAATCCAAGCACGGTGCCGATCCATAATCCAAAGACGTACACGATCGTGCTCAGTGCGTAGCCCAACACTCTTCTCCAGCCGCCGTGGTAACGGAGATGATCCATCAGGTGATAAAACAGGCCGCCCATGGCACCGGCAAATGGAACTACAAGAAGTGGTCTTAGTCTCCATAATTTTGACCACTCCGGGTTCGGTTCACCAGCGCCAAGGAGAAAAATTGCGATCAGCACGAATGCGATTCCTGCACCCACCAGCATTCGTTTTCCCAATGAACCCGAATAAACGGATCCTGTTTTTGAATGGATTGATTGTGTCATGATAGTTTGGTTTTAAGCGTTAAAATTTTTTCAGTTTATTTGGGTTGAACGGAATCTGCCGGAGCCTTGTTGTATGCGTCGAGGCAGCTGTCGAGCGATTCGCCGTGTTGATGAATACAATCGCAGAACTCATAGCATGCTTTGGATTTTTCGCGGTCTTTGCATTGCTCCTGGCAATCCTTTAACGTGTTGCGCGGCATGATTTCGCAGGCGCATGCAAATAGGAACGATGCCAGAAAAATAATGGATGACGTTTTCATCGTGCTTCCGGTTTGTAGAAGGGGAGAATAAATTTTAGTTTGTCATAATCCCAGCAAAGCAGGTACAGGTTCGCCAGCACCATCAGCGGTGAAGAGATCCACGAGCCTTCGAAACGCAAAGCAAACGAGAGAATGCAGATGTTTAAGATGATCGGAAAATAAATAACGGCTCCGAGTGTTGCTGTGCGCGGGATCAACAGGAAAATTGCTGCGGTCACCTGCAGGATGCCAAGGAACGTGTAGTAATAACCGGTCCGGTGCAACGCTTCCAGGTAATTCCCCATTGGATGATTAACGGATAAAGCCGTGAAACGCTCACCCGTGATTTTCACCAAACCCGAAGGCAAAAAGCCAACAGCCAGTCCCACGCGATTGAAAACAGCAAAGTACCGAAGCCACTTGTTTTCTTTCATGCGAAAATGAAACCGATCAAACCGGGAAGAAATAGTCATGAATTACTAGCTAATCTGATTTTTGTTTACGTACTTTGTAATACAAAGTGCTTTGCAAATATACTTGTTGCAAGCGAAGCACAACGAAAATTCCAGTAAAATTTATCCGGAGATGGAACTGGCGAAGCTTTGATCAATACTTCGCGGAGAGAACGTTAGGGAACATTGGGAAATGATGTTGCCGTGTTTCTCGATGAAAGGAAATTGCAGTTACTTCCCAAGTATGAGATACATGACAGTTTTCCATTCAATTATTTTTATTTTGATAATAAGCTATGTCATCAGAAGCAAAATTGCTCAAATAGGAAATTTCGTTTTCACCAGGAGTGCCATTTGTCCTTTTTAAAAAATCTACCCTATCTTCTATCTTTTTGCTTACACGATCTATCAGTCTGTTTGAGAGCAATTGGCGAAGTTGTCTCAAGCCTTTGGCAATTTCCTTTTTATCGCTTAAAAAAATTCTATTAACACCAAGCCCTAACATTTTTTTGGTAGGCTGTAATTCCTTCAGATGCTCTAAACATTCCTCCCTGACACCAACATACGCATCGCCTAAAAAAGAAACAATGAATAAACGAAAGAGTTCGCCGTATCCAGGAGAATCGCAAAATTTTGGATTTACCAACCTGACCAGCATCCACGATCTGTGAAAGCCGTCTTCAGCAAACAGGGCAGCACACAAATGAAGTCTTAAGAAAAGTGAGTTTTCAAATTCTTTTTTTAAGAGGGCTTCTATCTTGCGGGAGATCGTATAATCAATACCTTCAATGTTCTGAGCATCATAAATCAACTCTTCCATTTCATCATCCCACATGGTTATATATTCCCGGCTTTCACCTTTGTCGATTACAAAATGTGTATTCAGAATTGTAGCCTTTTCGAAATGAGTATCAACAGCATGTGTTTTCGCATACACAGAAGAAAAACAGGCGTCAAATTTTGTTTTATTCAGTTGAACTGAGACAAATCGTGTATTCCCGAAATTACATGCAATGAAATGTTTTCCGGACAAATCCAAGGAAGTCAATTGGGCATCTTTAAAATCACAAAATGCATAAGTTTGCTGCTTCAGCTCTTTCAGAATCTCGCCTGCAAAGCTTTTTCCTATGTCCATTTCTGTAAGGATGTAAATTTATTTTTATTCTATTAGTTTGATTATTATTTAAAGCACTTATCAATCCCACAATTTCATATTCAGTGATGTCACGATACGTTTTGGTACTTGTGCATTCAAATCGTGTAACACTTCCAGCCGGGTATAATCAACGGAACCTTCCCCGGCAATTTTTGAAGCAAGCAATTTTCCTTCCTTAGCGGCAATAATCCTGCTTCTATTGGCTATGTCGGCCCATTCAATCCATGCAACTTAATTTTCTCTTCTTATCCTCGATAAGTAGAAAAGATCAACGTTTTTTCGATGCCCGGAGTGATAAAGCTTGTCATATACAAAGATGCACTATTTGTAATCTTTTTTTTCAGAGTTTTGGCAGGATCGGGTCTGCGCTTTTTGAATCTGGCTTCAGCCAAAAATCAGTGACTTTTTTGACCGTTACTTCTGACGTTTCTTTTTGAACAAACTCCGGATCATGTTCTTCTGTCCGGCCATTCATTTCCAAACGATGCTCATGCTATAAATTAATCGGTCCCTTCCACAGATTGTATTCCTTTCCTGATAGGAAAGGTAGAATTTTCAAATCTGGGGGCGGCAGGGTAGCTATGGTCAATGCTTCGTGGAGAAGGCGGTTATCTGCTGTGAAAATTTGAAATGAGAACAAGACTTTTGAAATGGATGATTGAAACGGCGGTTCCTTTCCTGAATAAATGATGCGTTTGTTTGTTATAGGATATACACGTCGCCCTCGGTATATTTGACCACAGCCCTGCATCTTGCAGGATTGTCCAGTTATGAGCAGACTACACAATCTCGATTACTTACGTGGACTCGCGGCGTTTGGCATCATGATCTATCATTACCTCAGTTGGACATTGGGGTATTTTTCCGCAGACACATTGATGGGTCGCCTGGGCATTTATGGTGTTTCCATTTTTTACGTGTTGAGCGGACTCACACTGTACTATGTGTATTACGATAAAATGAAACCATCGCGGACGGATGTCATTGCGTTTTTCAAAAAACGGATCTTCAGAATATTCCCATTGCTCTGGCTGGTCACTTTGGCTGCAATCCTGATCTCAGCAAAAATGCCCGACCCGTATAACCTGTTTCTGAACCTGACCGGTTTGTTTGGCTTCGTTAAATGGGACACTTATTTTTCTGCGGGCATCTGGTCGATAGGAAATGAACTGGTGTTCTACGTGTTCTTTCCGTTTTTCGTCCTGTTTGCAAAATCGTTGAAGCCATTACTGATCCTGCTTTCGGTGGTGTTACTCGGGCTCTACATATATTTTGCATTTTTCAGATTGAACCCGGATGGAAACCTGCACGACCAATGGAGAAATTATGTGAACCCGTTGAACCAGGTTTTTCTTTTCCTCGGCGGATTTTTAATCGGATTGCTTCTGCACAGGGCACCAATCAAAAACTGGATTGCGCTCACCGGGTTACTCCTGGCGGTGGTAGTGTTCCTCTTCTGGCCGGCAGCAGGGGACACGATCAGCCTGGTGACCGGGATAAACCGGTTAGTATTCACCGCTTCCTGTTTTTTGATCTGCATTTGTTTTTACAAACTGACTTTTGCATTTCCGGATTTCATTCACAAGCCGCTGACCTTGCTGGGAGAAGCCAGCTACTCGGTGTATTTGCTGCACCCGATTGTGTATGGTCTCACCGGGCTTGCGTCAACGTACATTTTCCATGTTCCTGAATCGGTGCGGTTGGTTGCTTCGGTTACGGGAACATTGATCATCAGTTATTTTGTGTACCAGTACTTCGAAAAGTATTTTATGAAACTGGGCCGGACGAATAAGAAAACAACCTCGTAAAAAATGACGCGCCTCAAAGTATCCACAAGGCATTGGTGGAAATGAAATTCCAGCGCCGACTGTTGAGCACTAACAAACTGATTCCAGACTCAGCCAATAAGTCCCTACATTGGAGAGAATTGCGGATCCGTTGTTGATCATAGAAAGCAGAACGTGCACAATAAACTTTTAAACTACTTCTCGCGCATCATGCCACTTTCGCAAGTGGAGGCCGACGCTATTGCTGCAACGATGACGATCCTGCCCTTCAAAAAAGGACATGTTCCAGCTTTTCCTTTTCATTGACTTCGGTTAAGAAATGAAAACGTATTTTTAGTCATCAAAAGAAACCCATGAGCACCTCAAGAAATGTAAAACAGTTCAATGCTTCACCCGAAGTACTTTACCGCGCGTGGACAGATCCCGAAGCGATGGCCGTTTGGCTCGCTCCCGATACCATGACCGGAAAGGTGCACGATTTTGATCTTCGCGTGGGCGGAGGTTATACTATGTCGTTGTATTATCCTCCATCGGATACAGCATCACAGGGAAAAACTTCCGGCAAAGAAGACAGGTTCACTGCGCGGTTTGTCGAACTTGTGCCGTACACGAAAATTGTTCAGGCAATTACTTTTGACTCGGACGACCCGGCTTTTTCGGGAGAGATGATCATGGAAGTTACGTTTGAGGCGAAGGGTAGCAGTACAGAAGTCACTGTCGTGTTTCAAAATATTCCGGCAGGTATTCGTCCGGAGGATAATGAAACCGGAACGGCATCGTCGCTGGAGAAACTGGCGCGGTACGTGGAATAGACGTCTTGAGCCTGAGGAAGGGCGTCTATTTTCGGTTTTGTTACGCATCTTCCAAATAAGGTACTTTGGCGCAGATATTACCGGAGTTGCGCGGGTTTAAGCCAGGTATGAATGAAAGTTGATCTGAAAACATACGGCGAAAAGCTGCTCTCCAAAGACGGTAAAGTCCGCGTGGCCGCAATTGATCAACTGGCGAAATCGGAAGACAAAAAGGAAGTAGAGTTTTTGATTGGCACCGTATTCAAAAAGCGGCCACCCAACGGCGTTTCACTGGTGATACGGGCGATTGGAAATTCGCGCAATGCGCATGGGATTCAACCACTGATTGATGGTTATGGAAACGCAAGCCATGATGAGCGTGAATTGGTCATGGATTGTTTGCTGAAACTGGATGTCTTCATTAAATTTTTTCCGGGCGTGCAAACCTCTAAAAATATCCGGGAAAAATTGTGGCCGATGTTGGGTGGATTGAATTCATCTCAATTAAAAAACGTTCTTGCCCTTTCACCGGAAAAATTTCAGGAGCAGCTTGATTTTGCCTGGAAGACCACAAGTCATTGGAGAAAAAAAGCCTGAACCGTACCGCCAACCCGGCGACCGAAGAAATATTTTGCGCAGGGTGTGATATTTTACTGTTTCCCACGAATAATTGAGAAAACCATTCACTCTTAATCATTCAATCATGAGACGAACAAAAATGAGATCCGCCTTCGCGATTATCGGAACAATAGTCATCTTAGCAACAGGATGCTCGATCAGTTTTACAAAAAACTGCTATTACGGAGGAAATTCGAAAACGAAACCTGTCGATACTACAACGCGCATGATTAAAGTAAAAGTCCTGTGTCCATAATTCCATGAAACAGGAAGAGAAATTCCTTTCAGTGCTGGAGGGCCACAAAGGCATTCTCTATAAGGTGGCAAATTCCTATTGCCGCAACAGCGAAGACCGCAAGGATCTCGTGCAGGAAATTGTCATTCAACTGTGGAGATCATTTGGCAACTACGACGACAGGTACAGGTATTCCACCTGGATCTATCGCATTGCATTGAACGTCGCTATTTCGTTTTACCGAAAGGAGGTCCGGAGAAAGCACATTTCCGATCCGATCGTCGATGATATACTTTTTTTCATGGACTCTGGTCCGGTGGATGAAACGGAAGAGGACATTGGTTTTCTCCAGCGGTTTATTGCGGAGCTGAAGGAAATTGACAAGGGACTTATGCTGCTTTACCTTGAAGAAAAAACGCATAAGGAAATCGCAGAGATCATGGGCATCTCAGAAACGAATGTGGCGACAAAGATCGGGCGCATCAAAACCATATTGAAACAGAAGTTCTCAGCGCTTAATAAAGACCAGTCATGGAACACGCCGAAATAATTAATCTTTGGAAAGCTTACGATAGGAAGCTGGAAGAAAACCTGGTACTGAACAGGCAGAACGCGGCGGATATGATCAAAGTGAAGATCAAATCGAACCTGGCCTCGATGAAGCCGGCGAAAAAGTTCACGCTTATCCTGGGAATTGTATGGGTAGTCCTGGGATTCGCGCTGGTTACATTCCTCAGCGTGTTTGCTTTTTCGCAAGTGAGCAAGTTCTTTCTTTTCTCAGCGATCGTGCAATTGCTGCTGACAACAATCGCAATTGTCGTTTACGCGTACCAGCTTGTCTTGATTCAAAAAGTGGACATCACTGCGCCCATCCTGAAAACACAGGAACATCTCGCGCGCCTGAGAGCATCCACACTATGGGTGACGCGGGTTCTTTTTCTTCAGTTGCCGGTGTGGACCACTTTTTATTGGAGTGAGAAAATGCTGGCGCAGGCAACAATGTCCGTGCTGGTTCTGCTGGGAGGTATAACATTGCTGTTCGTGTATGCGGCCTTGTGGTTATTTTTAAACATCAGGTATGAGAACAGGAATAAGAAATGGTTCCGGCTCATCTTCCAGGGAAAAGAGTGGACACCTTTGGAAAAGTCCATAGATCTCCTCGACCAGGTAAAAGAATACAAGGATGAGGCCGGCGATTAAATCAGAAAGCGCGGAGATTGTTCCCTGCACTTTTAAATTATTTCTTTGCGGCGGCGCCTGCCCTGAGCCTGACGAAGGCGTCTATTTTCGGTTTTGTTAAGCCGTCTTCCAAATAAGCTACTTTAGCGCAGATTTATAACCACGCGGCATGAAGTTGTTCCTGGGAATTGTATTGTTTCTGATCGCGCCAGTCTGTGTTGTAGCGCAAAATCCCCTGTACAAGGATGTGACAAAGGCAGAAGCCGATCGCCTGAAGCTGGAACTCGAAACGGTGGCAAACGACACTTTGCGGCTTCCGATTTACGAAGAACTCTCGTTCTACTACCAGGTAATAAACAGGGACAGCGCGATATATTACGGCGAACAGATGATCCGGATTGCAGATCAACTGAAACAGCCTTTGTGGGTAGCCCTGGGGCAC
>DATHKF010000650.1:0-4848 GCA_035489505.1 Bacteroidia bacterium
CCCGCAGGAGCAACGATGGAAACCGCCAACGGAACTACGGTTGTTTTAACTGTATCTTTTTTACTACAACCTGTCACACTATTAGATACAGTAAACACATATTGGGTGGTTGCGGTGTGCGTTACGTAGATAGTTGCACAACTAGTGCAAATCAGGCCGCCACCGAGAACAGACCAACTTGTTGTGTTATACGTGCCAGTGCCAGTGCCGATTAACGTATCAGTTCCACTGAGACATATTGTTTGGTCCGTCCCTGCGCTTGAACTGTTCGGTCCCGCTAAAATCGTTGGAGTTTTACGCGCTGTATCTGTGCATCCCCCATATGATGCAAATGTAGTGGTCACTGTATATGTTACTGCTACTAGTGGTGGTGCATCTACAATAGCTGAACAAAAAGGAGAATTAACGCAGCTCCAGGTAGCCCCACTTGTTGATGTCCAAGTATAGTAGCCGTTGCTGTGGGGACTGTACGCCGTCAATTCTAATGTATTTCCACTGCAAACTGTATCAGGCATCGCGGTAATTATTGTTGAATTCAGCGGCTCGACCGTCACATCCTCCAGGTAATAATACGACCCGTATTCGGGATGATAGGTTGGTTCGGAGCCAGAAGATGTAACCGTTGTTCTCGTCTGGCTGGCGTCAGTCTGAAAATTACCAATCGTCAACCATTCAATGTTACTTGCAGTAACTGTGATCGTATCTGTAATCAACACCCATCCTGTTGTATTGGTAATGATGGATGTAGAGACCACTTGAGGAGTGAATTGAGACAAAGGATCTTGCGCCATAGTTTGGACTGGATTAGTTGCTGAAAAGTATGCGCCGATGCCAGCAACAGCATAACTGGATCTGTCGGCTAAACTAACGTAGTAACTGACCCTATATTGAACATTTGGTGTAAGCGGAGTTCTCAATTTTGTTTGTACAAATTCGCGGTAGTTTACGTCACCAACTGTTGTATTTGGATTATCATAAAAACAGTAGAATCCCAGATAGTTTCCTCCCGAACGGGCAGTCTGGGTTCCGGGAAAATTATTGGGTACAGAAACAGACCAACTTGTGCCAGTAGTGTCATTAAAAAAATCAGGGGTGCCAGAATTGGCCGTAACGCTAGGCCTGACCCAATTACATGCCCACATGGTGCTAGGAAATTGAGGCGGCCCCATGTTTAATTCCATACCTGGATTGCAAACGAGTTGGCAGTTGCCAACAGTACAAGTTGGACATAGTCCTGTCGTAGAAAAAACCGCTAAGCAGATATTGAATTGTATCGCAGTGGTGGAAGTGCGTGCTACTCTGATCCAGTAATTTGTGGATGGGCTGACCGAGGCCTCGCAGACCAACATGTTGAGATCTTGAAAACCTGTTTGAACCAAACTAAGCGTTCCACAGCTACCTGAATAGAGTTGAATTGTGGACATGGCAGTTGCTGAGCCCATAGGGCTGGTCACTTCGAATTTACAGGCGTTTACAGACGAACCTGAATTGAAAGAGAACCAGACAACTGTGTCCGATGTTGCATGATTGTTGATACAAGAATTAATAGAGAGTGAAACGGGTGTAGTGCAGGTGGCTCCGGATTGCGCGTAAGATATTTGCGAAATCAATAGAGTCATCCAACACCCAAGGAATTGGAGCAAACGGGTCGCCCTTTTGTGCGTTTTTTTCATTTTGGAAGAGGGTTAGATTTAATTGATTTATTTCGGTTTATTCAATACAATTCCTTCGTCGCCGGAGCGTCGTTTTTTTTATTTCAATAAATCGTGTGATCGTTCCCTACACCTTCGCCTCCATTACCCTGCACATAGATCACCGAACAGAATCCAGACTAACGGGGGAAGGGGCATCAGTCAATCATATCTGTTTACTCAAGACGTAGCGTTAGCCAATAAGCGTCTTTTAAAAAACATACAAGATGTACAGGGGAATGAAACGCAAGCTAATCCATTCCAAGATGCTTTCAATCAGCATTTGCCATCTGGTCATTAATGTTTGTATGTGGTCAAATTCTTTCATTAACTGCGTAAACGATTGGAAAGATAAGTTGGCGGAGTTGAGAGAAGCTAACCGTATACGGTTAGCTGGACGCCTCTTCGCAGAATATCACTTTTGCATCTGAACAAGTCATTGGATTTCATCGCTTTGCAAGCTAAGAAAAATAACCTAATTCAAACTTATAGGTTGGAACAAAATTACGCAACCGTCGCACTTTCAATGCGTGAAAACTCGTGAGAACAAACGGTTGTTGAAAGCGGTTGGCAAGCGAATTCGTGCGTTGAGAAAACAACATGGTATATCGCAGGCACAACTGGGCTTTGAATGTGGTGTGCACGGTGAATATATCGGACGAATCGAGCGAGGCATACAGAGCCCCACAATTATCACTTTGGATAGTATGGCCAAAGCATTTGAGATTTCCCTGGAAGAATTCTTCAGTGAAGGATTTGATTAATCCCGATTATTTCAAAGCCCTCTCTCAGGATTAGAAAAATCTTTGCGCTTCCGCTCTTTTTGCCCGAAAAAGCATCTTCTCTTCCATGGCTGGACCTACTGAATATAATCCTCCATATACCCAAACCGCGGCATCAGCTTTCCGTCTTTACAGATACTCGCGCGTTCAATCAATCCATCGGGATCATTGCCCATGAGTGCCGGAATTACTTTTTCGATCAGTTCTTTTCCAAAACCATCTGAAGCATCGCGGGGCAATTCGCACGGAAGATTATCCACCGCCATTACGGTGATGACTTCATTCGCAAATGGATTGTCGGCTATTTCTCCTGTAGCCGGATTGTACCCGTAAAATGGTTCAGGAATCGTAGATGCTTTCGTGGTCGATGGAATGGATCCGTTGATATCACAGGTTACATCAGCGATAACGCTTACCCGGAAATCCGGCGATTTCATGTCGGCTTTCTCAAAAAGCTTGGGTGCGCGCGGGTCCCAGAACGAACAGTGCATGATCACGTCGGCATGCGGCGTGTACTTGGCAAATGTGCTCCGGAATTCTTCGGGGTGCGAATAGAAACGTTTACGGTCCCATTGCGATCCGTCGCGGGGCTCATTGTAATCGTATGAATGAAGCTGCGTATAAACCGCCTCACGGAATGAATAATGCGTGAACTCATACGGTGTAACCCTGCGGATGTGCAGCGCGCCCAGCAGCTCAATAGCGCCATTGGCCACGCGCCCGTTCCCGGTCACAATCATTTTCATGTTTGGCAAATGCACTTTCTTGAGCTCCTCTTTGAGTTCAAGCATATCGTGACACTGGTATGCTGGACGGAGATCAAACAACCCGAAACGCAAACCGTACGCCCGGATTCCGTTGTATGTCCCAACGATACCTGCGAAATGCCCGAAACCAATGATGCGGTTGAAATCAGGATCGGTGAGACATTCATAATCGATCATCTGGATCTTCTTCGCGATAAGTTCCTTCATCAGCTCACGGTTATGCGGCTGCTCTTTGATGGTATGCGAAAAGAAAAGATACTTTTTGCCAGGAATCAGGTCGGGTTTAGGCACTTCCTTGATGCCCATGAGCACATCGCAACCCGATAAATCCTCTTCCAGTTTACAGCCCGCCACGCGGTATTCTTCGTTGGAAAAGCTTCGCCAGTCGCTCGGTTGGATGAGCACCTCAAGTCCGAATTCACGCTGCAGGATCACACATTGTGCGGGTGTAAAGGGGACGCGTTTGTCACGGGGGAGTTTGCCTTCGCGGAGGATACCGATTTTCATAAGGAAGCTATTGTTAAATGGGTGACAAAGATAACGGAATGTTGAGTAGGGAGTAGGCAAGTATCAAGGAGTAGGCGGTAGGCGGTGAGGCGATAACGGTACATCAGTTTTTACCGATTTCGTACACTTTCGGAGATTCACGCATCACCTGCCTACTGACTTACTCCCTACTTGCCTACTTGCCTACTGCCTACTTGCCTACTGCCTACTAACCTACTCCCTACTTGCCTACTGCCTACTAACCTACTCCCTTCTCACCTACTTACTCATTATTTCCAAAAACCGCCTTCCAAAGCCCAGAAACTCTCTACCTTTGTCCGTTCATTTTTAGTACCCTATGTCAACAAACGGAGGTCATAGTTCAGTGCATAGCAAGCTTACGCTTGCCGGACTATTGATTACACTCGGCATTATTTACGGTGACATTGGTACTTCTCCACTCTACGTACTCAAGGCGATTGTCGGTAAAGAAGATGCGATCAATGCCGAAGTTGTACTCGGTGGATTGTCCTGCATCATCTGGACACTGACACTTCAGACCACCATCAAATATATTTTCCTGACGCTTAAAGCCGATAACAAAGGTGAAGGTGGAATTTTTGCACTCTACGCACTTGTCAAAAAGACCAAAGTAAAATGGCTTCTCTTCCCGGCTATGCTCGGTGGCGCGGCTGTTCTTGCAGAAGGAATTATCACTCCGCCGATCTCGATCTCATCCGCGATCGAAGGTTTGCAGATGACGGACACGTTCAAGCATCTCACCACAACAGATATTGTTCCGATCGTCATCGGGATCATTTCCGTTTTGTTTTTCATTCAGCAGTTCGGAACAAATTTTATCGGGAGGTTCTTCGGTCCCGTTATGCTCATCTGGTTTGTGATGCTTGGCGTGCTTGGTGTTGTTGCTGTGCGCCTTGATCCCGAAGTGTTGAAAGCGATCAATCCATATTACGCGTACAAGCTGCTTGTTGATCACCCGGGTGGATTCTGGCTGCTCGGCGCCGTCTTCCTGTGCACAACGGGTGCTGAAGCGTTGTATTCCGACCTGGGCCACTGCGGAAGAAAGAACATCCGCATCAGCTGGATATTTGTAAAAACGAT
>DATHKF010000651.1:0-7091 GCA_035489505.1 Bacteroidia bacterium
CGGTGTCAAAACCGGAAACCGGAACAACAGCACCGCAAGAATCATCAGCGCAAACCGGTCAAAATAAAACGCGTGATCCAGGTAATAGTTGTAATCGTATGTCGCCAGTTCCCAGGCAAGCACACAGGCAACACCGGAAATAAAAACGCGCTCGGCAACAGTATACGTCACCGGATTTTCTTTGCACCACCGTTTGGCAACCGCAATGGGAATATACAGGGCAACAATTCCCAGCGTGAAAACCGGGTTGGCCAGGCTACTCAGCAGGATTGAAAAAGAATGAAACGGATCTCCCGCGAGCCAGTTGTTGGTATCGCCCAAAAACATTTTGCCCAGCTGCGCAAAATGACCGAGAAACCCTTTGAAGAAAACAGATGTTCCCAGGAAGTGTATTCCGGAAAAGATCAGGAGGGCAAGAAAAATCTGTCCGTATACAGAGCGACAAAAAGAAGTCATCCATTGTTTCATCGCTCTGCACGCATCTGCTGCGCGGGTAACTGTTTATTCTTTCACGAGCGCCACGTAGGCAGCACCAGTCTCCATTGTGATGCGGATCATATACGATCCTGCGGCGAGTTCCGACAAATTAAATTCTTCGCGTTGCTGCCCGGATTGATTAACCGTTTTTGTTTCACTGAACACGATGCGTCCGCCGAGGTCCGTGAATTCAATCGTTACATCGCCCACAGTGGTCAGCGAGTACTCCAATACCACCTGGTCGCTGGCCGGATTTGGCATCGCCTGCAATGCAGAAATTCCGGATGAATATTCTTCGTAACCAATAGACGAAGGAACAATCACGGTATCGCAGAACGTGTCCGTGCATCCGTCGAACGTGGTCATGGTTACGCAAACCGTGTACGTTCCGGGTGCAGCGTAAGTGTGATTGACAATCAACCCCGTTCCGGGCGCAGTTGCATCACCGAAATCCCAGGTGTATGTATTCAACGGGCTCAACGGAGTTGGTGTGAAAGCCATATTCCCCGCCAGGTAAATATTCGTGAATGTAACCGGGCACACGGTGGTGAATACGATGTTTACCGTATCGCAAAACTGGGCGGTACAATTGTTCGTTGAGTCTACCACGGTAAGACAAACAGTGTACGTTCCTGCACTGGCGTATGTGTGCGTGGTAATGAACCCATTTCCAGGTCCACTTGCATCACCAAAATCCCAGGTATACGTCCAGTTGATATCAAATGGCTGCGCGGTGAATGTTTGTTGTCCCGCAATCAGTGACATATTCGTCCACGTTACGTTACAGCTTGGCGGCGCGATGTAAACGATAACCGTATCACAAACTGTATACGTACAATACCCACCTGTGTCGGAAACGGTGAGACAAGCTACATACGTTCCGGATGAATCATAGGTGTGCGTTGCATTCACGCCTGTACCCGTTGTGCTGTCGCCGAAATCCCAGGTGTAAACAAGGTTCGTGGAGAAAGGTTGTCCCTGGAAATCTGCATCCCCGGTTGTGGTATCAACAGTAACTGTAAACGAAGGCATTGTTCCCTGCGCAACGAAAACCGTATCGCTGTATGTCGACGAGCAAAACGAAGTAGTGAAAATCGTCAACGATACTTCGTAATACCCGCAAGCGTCGTAGGTATGTTGCGGATTCTGTTGTGTAGCGGGAGCTGAATTATCGCCGAACTGCCAGAACCACGTAGCGATACTTCCGCTTGACGTTGTTGAAGAATCGCTGAATGTAAATGTGTTCAGGTTATTGGTGTACCCGAAGTCGGCCTGGCATTGTGCGTAAGCATTGAAAGCAACAAAAAGGGTCGCGAGGGAAAAGAAGAATTTTTTCATGTATGAGTTTTGGATGCGCTAATGTAATAAAACGGCGATTACTCCAGCACAACTTTCCCTCCTGCATTTCCTCTCCCGGGAACAACCACGCGGTAATTCTACAATCCCGATGCAAGCATGGATTTGGCTTGGCGTTTTACGCATGAAATATCTGGCCGGAAGGAGCGTTACTCAAATGTATCACCATTTATTCGCTTAATTTCGTGTACAACCTGAAATGCTGAAACGACGGATATTTTTGCTTTTTGCATGCCTGCCCTTCTGCGTTTTTTCGCAGCAAAATCTTGTGCCTAATTCTTCCTTCGAGGAATACAACAGCTTGCCCACTTCTCCCGGAGATGCGAAAGAAACCATCAAGGACTGGAAAATTGCCAATGAGCAAGGTGGCGGAGATTATTACCACGTTGATTCACCCAGCAAAAATTGCCAGGCCGAACAAAATTATTTCGGCAGCGAGGCTCCGCATAGCGGCAAAGCATACGCAGGATTTTGTGTTACTCCCCAGTACCGGGAATTTCTTGCCTGCCAGTTAAAAACGCCTTTGGTTAAAGGCAAGCAATACAGGATCTCTTTATTCATCAGTCACGGAGACAAAAAGTCTGTGAGTTACCTGAAAGAGATCGGTGTTTTGTTTCTGAAAAAAGAATTCATCCTGCCTTTCGGCATCCCGATGAGTCTTCCACCGCAGATTGTTTTTTACCAGGACACCGGGTTCACCCAACACGATGGCTGGCAGGAACTTTCTGCTGTGTACACTGCGAATGGTACGGAACAATGGATGTACATCGGTGGTCATGAATGGCAATGCGACACGTGTAAATCGGTTCCCGGTGCTCCGCGCAAAGAGAATCCATACATCTTCGGTGGAATTGTCATGAAAGAAGCGCACTATTACGTCGATGATGTTTCGGTCACTGAAATTATCCCGGAAGAAATCAAAACCGGTGCTCCCGACACAACCGAAACTTTTGTAACGGGTCAGGTCTATACATTCAACAACATTCATTTCGCAAACAACAGTGCGGTACTGGAAAAAGGCGATCAGCCCGACCTGGAAAAAATTCTCGCGTACCTGAAAGCGAATCCGGGTGTTTCGGTTTCAGTTTTCGGTTACACCGATAATGTTGGAAGTGAAGAAGACAATCTCCGGTTATCACTTGCGCGTGCACAGGCGGTGAAGAACTACTTCATGGAAAACGGAATTGAAGAAGACCGGATTTCCGCTGAAGGTTTTGGCGAATTTCATCCCGTTGCAACGAATGATACGGAAGCGGGTCGCGCACTCAATCGCAGAGTGCAGTTTCTCTTCGATAAATAAAGTCTGGTCCGTTTAATGACGCCGCGAATTACACGAATTGCGCGAATGCATAATTGGCGTAATTCGTATAATTCGCGGCTTAATTTATTAGTGCTACAGCTTCACCACTTTCGTGCGCATCACTTGTCCATCCTGCGCGATTTCGAGAAAGTAAACTCCCGCCGGCTGATCTGCAATGTCGATCGTGATGTTTGAACCGCTCACGTTGGATTGCTGTGCAACGATTTTACCCTGCACGTCAAATACCGTCACCGTAGCCGAAGCGAATGCGTTGTTCTGCGTAACCGTGAAATTTCCGTTCGTTGGATTTGGCGCCACCGAAATTTCATTTTGAGCCGAAGCGTTTATTCCCACTGACAACACTATCACGCATGCAGAAGTGTCGACGCATGGGGCCTGTATCACAATCACCGCGTAGTTTCCATTCACCGACGGAGAAAAAGCCTGGTTTGTTTCTCCGGGAATAATGGCATTACCATTTGCGCAATCGATCCACTGGTAGGTTGCGCCGGATGCGTTCGACTGAAGTGTTGCACCGGAAAGTGTGGTGGTCACGTCAACCGTACCAATAGTCAGGTCGAGGGTAATTACACTGTCGCATCCTGCGACGTTAGGAATCGTATCGAGGTATGTTCCGCTCGCAGTGTATACATTGCCCTCCGGCGACGTGTAACTGAAGCACGAGAATACAAGATTCGAACTTGCCGTTGGCGAATTTACCGTCAGCCCGATTGTAATTACACTGTCGCAACCAGCCGCATTCGGAATGGTATCCATGTACGTGCCACTTGTGGTATACACGTTGCCCGATGGTGACGTATAATTTCCGCAGGTAACGGCGTTCATGGATGACAGGGATGCATTGTTCACCGTAAGATTGATGGTGATCACACTGTCGCAACCGGAAACATTCGCGATGGTATCCATATACGTTCCACTCATGGCGTACACGTTGCCCGATGGTGAAGTATAGTTTCCGCAAACCGCAGGATTGATTGATGCAGTACTCGCGCTGTTAATTGTAAGATTGAGTGTGATCACACTATCGCAACCAGCCACGTTCGCAATAATGTCCTGGTAAACACCCGACACCGGAAAAACGGCCCCGCTCGGCGCCGTATATGGTCCGCAGGTAGTGGAAGTAATAGACGAAGTTGTACTCGCGCAAAAGTTCTCACCCAGCAACACGACATTGTCAACAAGCCAGGTGTCTGTTGATGAACTTGAACGCGCAGTAATACGGAATGCAATGTTTGTTACACCGCCGGGAAATGCGACTTCTACGGTGCTGTAACCAAGCGTTGTTTGAGGACCCGTGCTGACCGGTTGGTACAAAGCTTCGCTGGCCGGCAAATAATAAGGCCGCGCAACCCCGGTAGCAGAGTACGGCCACGTACTGTTATCGTTTACTGCACCGCGGATCCGAACACGATTGACGTAGGTGAAACCTCCATCGATGCTGTATGCAACCAGCACATAGTCCAGGTTGTCTGGTCCACCGCCAGATCCGAGCAGGTTCATTGCTGCAAGATTGAACCGCACGCGGATGCTGTCGTATCCGGCCGGAATAACGGTGTTCGCGAAATTCAGTACAAGTCCGCCGCTGTTTGTTGTTGTTTCCCACGCGCGCGAACCTCCGATTCCAAGCGGACTGTTTGCCGGCGCAGCTGAAGCAGAGGAAAATCCGCTGTTGTAAATCACGGGGCCTGTGAAACTCCACACCGGTGCGGCAGGTGCAATTTCAAAATCCTGGAAGGCGAGTGTGTCGATGTTCAATTGGGCATGAAGCGCAGCAGTAAGCAGCGTAGCGGAAACGAGTAGCAGTTTTTTCAAGAGTGTTGGTTTTAGGTGAGTGCCGCTCAAACTTAGTGAATTTTGACCAGTAGCGGAAGCGATCGCAACGGTAGGTAGTTGGTCAATTTCAGATAATATAACCACATAGGGACATAGGTTACATAGTTTTTCGTAAGGCGACATAAGTTCACATCAGCAGCCAACATTGCCTCAGGCAATGCTATGTGAGCTTTGTTGGAAGCTATGCCTATGTTCTCCTATGCGCCTATGTGGTTCATAAAAACAAACTGACCCACTGGCCAACGGCAGTAGTGAGGATGCGGCCCAACGCGCTTTAACATTCATTTTCACCGAACTGTTGATCGCGCACTGCCGCTGCTACTGCTACTGCAACTGTTTCCGTACCTTTGTACCCGTGCCGGAATTCTCTCCATACTGCAACAGCCTCACCCATTTTTCACGCTGGAAAACACGGGTTGTACACGTAGGCGATCTCACCATTGGCGGCAATCACCCGATCCGTATTCAATCGATGACCACTACGGATACGATGAACACCATCGCTACGGTGGAGCAATCGATCCGCATGATTGAAGCGGGTTGTGAACTGGTGCGTATTACCGCTCCGAGTATCAAGGAAGCGGAGAACCTTGCCGCAATTAAAAACGAACTTAGTAAGCGCGGTTACAAAACTCCGCTCGTTGCAGATATTCACTTCACACCCAATGCTGCAGAAATTGCTGCACGTATTGTAGAAAAGGTGCGTGTGAATCCGGGGAACTATGCCGACCGGAAAAAATTTGAACACATTGAGTATACAGATTCGGCATACGACGATGAACTCCAACGCATCCGCGAACGGTTTTTGCCCCTGGTGAAAATCTGCAAAGAGAACGGAACGGCCATGCGCATCGGAACGAACCACGGTTCATTGAGCGACCGCATCCTGAGCCGTTACGGCGACACACCGCTGGGCATGGTAGAATCTGCCATGGAATTTCTACGCATCTGCGGCGATGAAAATTACCACGACATCGTACTGTCGATGAAAGCCAGTAACCCGCAGGTGATGGTGCAGGCGTACCGTTTACTCGTGAAATACATGATGGAATCGGGAATGGATTACCCGCTTCATCTTGGCGTGACGGAAGCCGGTGATGGCGAAGACGGAAGAATAAAATCGGCGGCCGGCATAGGAACGTTACTCGAAGATGGATTGGGTGATACCGTTCGTGTTTCACTGACTGAAGATCCGGAGTTCGAAATGCCGGTAGCGAAAATGCTGGTCGATCGTTATTCGATACGGGCAGCCGGTGAAAAAATTCCGCCGGTAAAAACAGAAGGCGAAAAAATTGTGCTTCCCTATTCGCCGTATGAATACGAACGAAGAAAGTCGGTGAAAGTTGGAAACATCAGCGGCTCAACTCCACCGGTTGTTATTGCCGATTTCAGCCGGAAAGAAAAAATTACCGTGGCTTCGCTGTTTGCGGTCGGGTACAATTATTCCGTCAATCTTGATAAGTGGAACCTCACCGACCAGGCCTGCGACTTTATTTATGCCGGCGATCATTCCATCGATTTTGAAATTCCCGGGACACTCGGTGTCATTGTGAACTCCGGAAAGTGGAATGAGTCACCTTCCAAAGACCGCCACTACCCGCTTTTCTGCGGAAGTGAGTTTTTCAGTGCGGAGAAAAAATCCGATGAAATTAATTTTGTGGCTGCTGATCTTTCGACGCTCACTGGGGAATTTCTTGCGCAGATCTCCGCAGAAAAAACAGTGGTGCTTGTGCTCGACACAACGCATCCACACGGAATGACTGAGCAACGCCGGGCGTTTATTCAGCTCATGGAAAATGAATGTCATCTGCCTGTAATTATCAAACGCAATTACATGGATGATGATGAAGAACATTTTCAGCTTCACTCGGCAACCGATTGCGCGGCTTTGCTGCTCGATGGAATGGGCGATGGCGTATGGCTTAAAACAGGTGTAAACGTTTCAGCCATAGCCATAAACAAAACCGCTTTCGGAATTTTGCAGGCTACGCGTACACGCATTTCGAAGACTGAATATATCTCGTGTCCATCTTGTGGACGCACACTTTTTGACCTCCAGGAAACCACTGCAAAAATCCGCAACCGAACACATCATCTCAAGGGT
>DATHKF010000652.1:0-4939 GCA_035489505.1 Bacteroidia bacterium
CGCGGTTCCTTTCACCGGGTCAACATCGCGACCGAATGTATTGGGCTGTAACCTGTTTATGCCAACCATAATGGTATCCGCCCGCCACACCGTTTCTGTGAGGATGTTCTCCTCCGTTGGACGTGTGCTGACCACGAGGCCATAAATTATGCCGGCCATAACCACCACCGCGATCACAAACAACCGCGCACTCAGGTATTGACGGCCCAACCAGGGAATTTTCCCGGTTGTTTTGTCGAATTGCTCAGTGATGGATGGTTCTTGTTCCTGCACGGTGCGAAAGTACGAAACCATAGCCGCAAAGCCGCTAAGGCCGCAAAGAAATGCGCAAAGCGCTTTGTTTGGAATCAAAAAACAACTTTGCGATTTCCTTTACGTGCGGTGCCTGCTTTGAACTTGTCAAGAGTGCGTTTTGACTCTCAAAAGCCGGTAACCTTTGCGTTTTGCTTTGCGTACTCTGCGCCTTTGCGTCTATTTCCAAAATACGTACCTTGAGGAACCAATTCTAATCAATGAAAAAATCGCTACTTCTCGCCTATGGGCTGGCTTCCGGTATGTTCCTGGTGGCACAAAAAGCAATGACCTTCGCAGTTCCGTTTTCTTCCGGAACAGCATCATTTACGATCATTACCAATCCGTGGGGACACGGTATTCCGGCTTTCGATGAAATGATCAACGATAGATATTACCGCTACGTGCACTTCAGTACACTGCCCGATCACAGCGCACGTGCAGCACTGAAAGCATCCGGTGTTTCACTGCTTTCATTTATTCACGGTAAAACGTACGTGGCTTCGATAGCTGCCGGCACGACTTTTCCGCTGAACGGAAATACCACCATGACCGGCGTTTCCTTTATTCCGGCGTCAACGAAAATGCACATTGAATTAAGTACAGCGTTGAATACCGGATCGTTTCCGTTTTATACCATCGACGGCGACAACAACCGCGGAATTACGTTCACGTATTTCAACGACATTCCACATCACCTCGTATTGGACGAACTGTATGCGCTCAATTACAAGATCAGTTACCACAATGCAAACAGTCATCGCATTACGGTTTGGATGCAGGAAAACGAAATCGTTTCATTCCTGGAATTGCCTTTCGTTTGCGCCGCCGAACTGAAAGATGATGTTCCTCAACCGGACAACAACGAAGGACGCACAGATCACCGCGACAACTGGCTTGCACAGGATTTCGCAGGTGGACGCATGTTCAACGGCGCCGGCGTAAGTGTGATGCTGCAGGATGATGGAGTGATCGGGCCACACATCGATTATACCGGAAGATTGCAGGCACAGTACCTCACTTCCAATTCCGGCGATCATGGCGATCATTGCGCAGGAATTATTATGGGTGGAGGAAACCGCGATCCGCTTACACGCGGCATGGGCTGGGGCGCCGATCTGTATACGTACCAGGCAGCTCCTTACCAGGGATTCGACAGCATTTACAATCACTACATCACCAATAATATTGTGATCACATCCACCAGTTACAGCGACGGATGCAATGCAGGTTACACGACACTCGCGCAAACACTCGATCAGCAGATCTGGGATATGCCGAACCTCATTCACGTTTTCTCCGCAGGAAACAATGGCGGCGTTGATTGCAATTACGGTGCAGGAAGCCAATTCGGAAACGTAACCGGCGGACACAAACATTCCAAGAACAGCATTGCTGTGGGCAACCTCGATTACATGGATGCACTGTCGAATTCATCAAGCCGCGGACCTGTGCATGATGGCCGGATGAAACCGGAAGTCTGCGCGGTTGGGACAAACGTGTATTCTACAAGTAATCCCGATACATACGTTTTCAAAAGCGGAACATCAATGTCGTGTCCTGCTGTTTCAGGAACATTCAGTGCATTGTACCAGGCTCACCGTGAAATTTACGGAACAACCGCGAAGTCGGGGCTGATGAAAGCCATACTGATGAACACGTGTGATGATCTTGGAAATCCAGGTCCTGATTACCGGTATGGTTACGGACGCATCAACGGAAGAAAAGCGATTCTTCCTCTCGAACAACAGATGTTCCTCACCGATTCGGTAGACAATGCGCAGAGCAATTCACATTCCATCAGTGTACCGTCCGGTGTTGGTCAACTGAAAGTGATGATCTACTGGCACGATTTTCCGGCTGCTGTAAATGCAACGGTTGCACTCGTGAATGACCTCGACATGCAGGTGATTGATCCGTCATCAAATCCATTCAATCCGTGGGTACTGGATTTTACACCGAATGCAGCCAACCTCAACGCAAATGCCGTTCGTGGAAATGATATCCGTAATAATCACGAACAAGTGACCATCGATAATCCAACTGCAGGAACATACTCCGTACAGGTAAACGGATCAGCTGTGCCTATGGGCCCGCAAACGTATTATCTCGTTTGGTATTTCGAACCGTTCGATGAACTGGTGTTGACTTATCCAAACGGTGGCGAGGGACTTGCTCCTGGAGAAGTTCAGACCGTTCGCTGGGACGCCTGGGGAAATACAGGAACATTCAACCTGGAATACACGACGGATGGAATAGCCTGGAGCACGATGGCTTCGAATATTTCCGCCACACAACGTTTCTATAACTGGACTGTTCCGCCAGGATTGAGCGGATTGTGCCGCGCGCGAATCACCCGTGGCGCAACCGTGGATGTGAGCGATGCCAATTTCTCAATCGCGCAGATTCCACAAAACCTCACGATAGCGTGGTCATGTCCCGATTCACTTTGCCTGAAATGGAACCCGGTTGCCGGCGCAACAAGCTATGATGTGTTCTTGCTTGGCAACGTGTACATGGATTCTGTGGGATCAAGTCCTGTCGACAGTTTTGTTGTAACGGGATTAAACAATTTCACGAATACATACTGGCTCAGTGTGCGCACTGTTGCACCGCAGCAAACAGTCGGACGTCGTGCCATTGCCATTGAGAAACTTCCGAGTGTGTATTGCCCCGGAGCACTGGATGCTTCTGTGGTTAGCGTGAACTCGCCGGAGGGCAGCTATTTTGGTTGCATGACTACAACCGGTGTTCCTGTTGTGATCAATATTTTCAATCCCGGCCTTACCCCGATCAGCAACATTCCGGTTTCGTTTTCATACGATGGAGGCACGCCGGTGAATGAAACATATATCGGAACTGTGGCTCCTTCGGGAAACGCAACGTACACGTTCACTGCAACGGTGAACATAGGTTCAGCCGGTGCGCACACGCTCGACGTGTGGTCAGCATTACCAACCGATATTCTCGCAGCGAACGACACCACATCACTCGCGATCAGCTACAGCAGCTCGCCTGCCGTGCTGCCACCGTGGTCTGAAAATTTTGAAACGTTTACGCTCTGCGGAACCGGCAGCGATTGCGGTGCAACAACCTGCACGATGATCAACGGATTCACCAACGTTGGTAACGGTGTTGGCGATGATATTGACTGGAGGACCAGCCAGGGAACTACACCTTCTTCGGGCACCGGCCCTTCTACCGATTATGTACCGGGTACCGCAACAGGAAATTATCTCTACCTCGAAGCATCAGCATGTTTTGGACAAACAGCAATTCTTGTCAGTCCGTGCATTGACCTGACCAATTTCCCATCTGCTGCCCTCCTATTTGGTTATCACATGTCGGGTGCAGATATGGGATCGCTGCATGTTGATGTGTACTCGAACGGAACCTGGACGAATGATATTTTTGTTCGCACGGGCAACCAGAGTTCGGCGTGGCAGCAGGCAACTGTTTCACTTGCTCCGTACAGCGGACAGGTGATCATGCTTCGTTTCCGCGGGATTACCGGATCGGATTATACGAGCGATATGGCGATCGACGCTATTCGTGTAGAAGATCCGACCGCAATCGATGAGCCATCTTCTGTTTCACTGATCTCCGTGTATCCGAATCCGGCTCAAGGAGTTTTCAATCTTTCCGTTGCAGGATTGAATGGAAACGAAGTAACCACGCAGGTATATGATGTGAGCGGCCGGTTGGTGTTTTCGAAAAATTACGGCGCACAAAGCGGAACACTTCAGTCTGTAATCGATCTTTCTTCATTCGAGAACGGAGTTTATTTTCTTGAGGTAACGAATGGTGAAGTGAAGGAAACGATCCGCTTAAGTAAGATCGAGTAATCGTTTTTTCTCCGCAGGAGTCCTTCGGAGAAACTGATTGAAGAGTTGCGGGTTTACCATTCATTGACGTAGTCAATTGGGTATTCCATTCAGTGTTCCTGAATACAATCAATACGGGTATGAACAAATCCAATCATCATGACTCATAGAAATCTACTTCTTCTGTTTCTTTTGCTGATGCCGTTTGCAGCGTTTTCGCAGGCACCACCACAGGGTATCAATTACCAGGCCGTAGCACGCAATGCCAGCGGAGTTGAGTTGGCCAATACGGCCTTGACAATCCGGTTTGGTATTTACACGGACGCGGCGGCAACAGTACTCGTCTACGAGGAAACGCATGGCGTAACAACCAACGCTTTTGGATTGTTCAGTGCGGTCATTGGTACAGGTACTCAAACTTCGCCCAATCCTTTCAACTCAATTCTATGGGCGAACAGCGCGCATTACCTGAAAGTAGAAGCAGATGATGGTTCCGGATTTGTTGATCTGGGAACAACACAACTCATGAGTGTGCCTTACGCATTGCATGCAGGATCTTCTGCGGGCGGACCCACGGGACCACAAGGAGCAACAGGTCCTACCGGGCCAACAGGTGCGACCGGCGCGACCGGTGCAACGGGAACAGGACTCACTGGTGCAACCGGACCTACCGGAGCTACGGGCGCCACAGGAATCGGCTTAACCGGTGCTACCGGCGCAACGGGACCAACCGGTTTGCAGGGAACAGGAATTGACAGTGTTGTATATAATCCCAGTGGAACGGTTACCATATATTACAACAGCGGCCCTTCCGTTACAACCGG
>DATHKF010000653.1:0-6347 GCA_035489505.1 Bacteroidia bacterium
GGCAACACGTTGTTTGTGTTCAGCACGGAAAGCGGGAATTGTGAAGGGTCAACCACGTACGTGGTGATGTCCTGGTACTGTGCGTACTGTCCGCCGGGACTTACATCGGCCAGCATCATCTGGTACGAGGCCTCGCAAGGCGAGAAAAGTTTGCACATCTCTTCGCACTTTTCCATTTCAATATCGTATTCGAATGCGGTGCCTTTTCCTGCAGCAACCCAGTCGTCGCGTTCTCCCAATGATGCAATGCATTCATCGCAGTCTACATAACAATCGCTGGTGTCAACGAGTGCAAGGTATTCCTGCTGGAAATCATACAATGTTTTGAAACAATCGTTGATGGACGAATCAAGATAAGCGGCAACGTAGTAATCCACGGCTTGTTCGTTCACCCGCAGGATTTTTGAAACGGTGTAATTGCCCACAGGTAAATACACGCTGAATGTATCATTGCGGTCGAAGCCGGTCGGTGTTTCACAGTCTGTGGTAAATTCAATTGTATCTCCACCCAATGGAATGAAATGTCCCACATGCCCGTGCAACACGGAATCACCCGGTGTATAAAACGTTCCGCACTCGTCGGTGATACGGATCTCCAGGTCGTACACGCAATTGAAGCATACATTGTTCGCAAGACAGGCGTCATACATTGTGTCGATATCGAGACTGTAATCGAAGAAGTATCCGCCTGCGTAGGGAACGAGTAATTGTGAATTGAACACAATTGCATCCGCCGGAATATTGGCTGTGTTCAGTAAGCTGTTGCCGTTTGCATCCTCTGCAAAGAGATCGATCGTGAGCGAATCTGCTGCAGAACCTTCACTACTGATTGCCGAAGTATTTGGTGCCGCATCTCCTGCGAGTGCTGTGGCAACCACGCGTCCTTCCTGGTCGAGATAGGAAACGCTGACCTGTCCGTTCGGATCGATCACAATGTTTTTCTTGTAGTGCGCAGCGTCGCCCACTTCACAACCGAACAATCGATCGAGCTGGATCTGGTTCGGTTGTCCGTAGTAGTAAAAAGTTTCGTGCCCGCTGCCCAGCTGAAATTCCGGGCCCACACCACCTTGCCTGCGGATACGCCCGGTATTGTCGGGCGTATATTCCACGCGCACATACGGGTAACCGTACGCTTCAGGAACAAATGCCTGCTGCGCTGTTTTATCGGGATTGTCCACCGAATAATATTGTGATGAACCCGATTGTGTTCCCATCGGAGGCGACGCAATGGCGCACGCGTTCCCCATCGTGTCCTTGTCGAAATTTTCGCGCGAGTAACCTTCCGGTGAAGCAGCGGTATCCTGGTTGAAGTTCGGGTAAAACATCAACGCATTGACGGTTGCGCTGGAACAGGTTGGTTCTTCCACGGGAGCAGGAAGAACCGTCACCGCGGGACGTCCCTGGTGATCGTAAATTGTTTCTCCGACAATTACCGTACTGTCGGTGTTAATGCGTGTAATCGTTTGCCGGTTTCGCAGCGAGCCATCGAAGTAACTCACCACTTCTTTCTTTTTGCCTTCTTCTGCAAATGTGGTTGTTACCTGCCAGTTGAGTAATGCTTCGTGAGGAATCGTTACGTGAAACTGGCTGCTTACCGTATTCACCGTACTCGTGTTGGGTTCGCTCCAGGCACCAAAAATAACCTGGTCCGGATTCAGGTAATCTACACCCACGGCCCTGACCCGGAAGAGCACATAGCCATGATCGAATAAGATCGGGATCGTGTAGGTGTTGTAACTCGTTGTTATTCGTGTACTGTTGTTCCGGAAGTCGTAGACCAGTGATGATGCCGGCACATAAGGGCCGTCTGCTTCTTCGATGTAATCATTGACAAATGTCCATTCGAGTTGGTATTCTTCCGCACCGGTTACTACGGGCCACGATATGGTGATCTCATCATACAGCGTATCACAATTCAGTTTGAGCGTATCAATGGTAATACCTGTGATCGTGTCATCTGCCGCAGAGGAAAAATTGTAATAACGCTCCACGTTTATGCTGGCATCGAGGAACATGTTTGCCGGTAGAATGGAATCTTTCACACCATTGATGATCACGGAATCAATCGTGAAAATAATTTTGTACGCGTTTGAGAATTTGTAAAGGTCCTTGTCAATGAACTTCGCGGTATCATCGTACGGGTGATAACTGATGATCAGGCTCTGGTAAAAATCAGCAAGCGGTGCATTGGCTTCATCGAATGGTTCGATGTGCACAACAATCCTGACTTCCATCGCCGAGTCCACGAATTTACCGTAGTGGTGGTCCACACCAAATTCCAGCACGTTAATGACACGCGCATCGAAGAACGACCCCGTCTTGGGAGTGAGGTCTACAGTTGCTGTAGCCTCCGGTTCGTTGGTTTCGACAATGGGACCGGCAATAGGCGTATAGATCCTGTTGCTGACATCGATATGTCCTGCGTGCAGTGAAGCAATTGTACCCAGCAAACCAATTGCTGTGAACAGGCAGTGACGGATGAAACGGGTGCGGATACTTTTCATGGGTTAATGCATTAGCGCTTGCGCGATGATCGTGAATCAATGACCTGGTAAGTGCTGTAAGCAGAAGTTGCTTTCAACGTACCCTTTAATTCCGTGAAATATTTTGTGAGTTCAAATTCCTTAGCGGGATTGAACATTATTTTTTCGACAACGGGGCCGTAACTTATTTTCAGTTTCGGTTTAAGTTTGGGTGAATTGGGAGCCTTTGAATCGGAAGGATATTCTTTGCGGTAAAAGACCGTGATGTCTTTCAGTTGTCCATCCTTGGCGAAGGATAAAGAATAAGCCGAGTAGGCGACCTGTTCACTGAACTCCATTTTAAATGCGGTGATCAATTCTCCCGGCGATTTTTTGCAGGACGTGATGTATTGCTTGGAATTCTCGTAATTGATCTGCATCAGTTCTGCGCTCAACTTGCTGGGCGGATCGGTGACGATCATCGTTTTGTGAACGGTGTCCAGGATCATTTTATAGTTTCCGTTTACAATGATGTGAACACCTTGCATCTGGCTGTGAGAACGTCCGTTGTCGTAGCGGTAATATCCCTGCATGGTTTCATAGGGCGCAACCGCTTCGTGTCCTTTGAATGAACTGTACGTGATGTCAATCGAGTAGGATTTCTTCCCGGTGTAAAACGTTTCGGAATTTTTGTGCGCGGTGTCAACTTCGGTAATGGAAGAAACCACCCAGCCTTCCTGGAAAGCGCAGAACGCACTCAGCAGAACAAACGACCCTATTGCAATGAGACTTTTCATCTTGATCATTTTAAGCGTCAGAACTCCGAACTGTTTAACTCCAAACTTCTGAACTGTTTTATTGACTCTTCTTAATGCTCGTTTTAGACTCCTGTATGGTCATCACACCCCGCTCTGTTTCTTTCTTGATGCGAACCAGTTTTCCTTCTTCATCGTATTCGTAGAACGTGGCATAGTTTCGTTCATCCAACTCGGCGACCAGTCGCAATGTGACGGGATCAAACACGTACGTTTTCATAGAACCGTCGAACGGATGAATGCGTATGTCGTCGAAGAAACAGGAGGCGGAATCGCACTCCAGTTTTATTTCCATAGCCGTTGCGCCTACCGGAACTGTGAATTCCGCTTCGAGGCGTTGCCACCCGTCGATGATTTGCCCCGTGGCAGTGAATGGTCCCAACGTAACTGTGCCCGCGCCGGTGAAAATGAGTGACACTTCGGGCTTGTTGAACGACGTTTTTGTTACCGGTGCGTTCTCTTCGCGCACCCACAGGCTCAGAATGTATTTTCTTCCCGGTTCGGGTGCGAATGACCCAATGCAGTTTTCGCAGGGAAGAGGTGTGCACAGCAATTCTCCGAATACATCGAAGCTGATACTTGAACTGCAATCGTGGAGTGTGACCTTGATGTAATAGTAACCGGGTGGAATTGTATCGTCATCAGTTATCGTGCTTGGTGTGCCGCTTCCAGTGGAAAAGACAACCGGGGTTGGATCAATTACCATTGCATCACACGGGTCGGTTGGTTGCGCAAATGGACCGTAGCAGGTGTAAGCGGTAATGTTAGCCGGGGTAGACATTACAATTGAGTCGATCGTTTCTGAAACGTGAAACCAGTAGTAAATCGTAACAGAACACGGAAGTGCTGCACCATAATCATAGACGAATGTCGTGTCCTTGCAGAAAAAATCAGGATACTCGCAAATGTTATTTTGCGCACGCATGCTTTGCACGGACAGCATCATCGCAACGATGAAAAGGAGCCTTTTTATAAATGATGTGTTTTTCATGGGCTGTGTTATCAAAGCGTTACAATGAGACTTGTTTTGCATCCCTGTGAATCGACTACGATCACTTCGATGGTGCAGTTGGTGCCCACAGCCTCAATGCTCGTGGCGCTGGTAAATTCAATCACAGGATCTCCGTTCATCACATTCCAGGTGATCTGGTAAGGCGCATCGCCGTTGTCAATGCTTATCTCTTTACCACCTGTAATGGGTGATGTAGAAATCTGGATTGCGCAACCGGCCGGATCACACAGTTCGAGCTGCTTGTGCATACTTACGGCTGCACCGCTGACTACACGTATACTGTTTCTTCCCGTGTGCGATTCATTGCCGGAAATGTTCGCATAGTGATCCGTGAACTTGAAGTGATTATCGGCGCATGGACTGAATCCATAATCTTCGAAATTGTCGGCGCCAATATCACTGTACCGGGAGTTTGCCGCAACGGATGTCGGGAAGGTTTGCCTGTAACCAAACGTTGCCGCTGAATATCTTCCCAATGCATCCCGGTTTTCGAGTTCCGGTCCGTACGGACTAACTTCAGTGGCTTCGGAAGTGAATGTCCAGTTACGTTCATCCATCGCCCACCGGTTATTCGTGAGTTTGTAAAACGGTGTGTACGATGTAAACATTCCGTCTTTCCGGATATTGGTATTGTCGTTGTAATTGGTCTGATTACGGGGAGAAAGATGCAGCCACGAACGTTTCATCCTCCAGTTGCCACGAATACCAAGAACGTACGGGTTGTCGGTGTAATCCAGGGGAGCTCCATTATCATCGAAGCAATCGCAGAACGTTCTCCATTGGTCGCTGTATTCCGCAGCAGAAGCCTGGAGTACATTGTTGAATACGTTCTGACTGAAACGTGTTCGCGGATCTTCGAGCGATGTGATTGTTGCGATCGGAACTGAAGCGAGATTCCTTCGGCCGGAACGCACTACCTTAATTGCATAACCGGAATTAGCTGTGAAGAACAATCCATCTTTCTTCATCAGCTCCACGGCATTTGCGCTTACGCCGGTTACCCAACCGCGTTGGGTAACACCAGCCCGGGTCACTGCCAATTCATCTCCGGGGACGAAATAGTTTCTCGCATTCGGATAAGTGAACGTGCCGGTGCCACCGATCGTAAGAGCTTGAGCATGGTAACCAATGTTGCGGTACGCCTGTCCCATGCCATCGTAATACCAATGCGCAGGGTAGGTGAGGTTAAACACCTTGTCGTTGAAATCTGTTGTAACGGATGTCAGCAGCAACTCACCGGTCTCTGCGTCATAAGCGAGATTTTCTGTGTTCACCACTGAACCGAGATCTTTCGCGATCACCTCATCGAGAATACCAAATCGTTGAACGATCTTGGTTGTTGTAGCACTCCGGAATTGCGTTTCCTCGTAGGCCAGCGAAGGCCACATCATAGGAACCGGCAATGCTGCAGGAAGCGGGGGGAAAATAAATGCATCGAGATTGAGCTGCAGCGAAATCGAACTCACTTCCGATTTGAATTCGCGCATGTCCGCAGCTAAGTCATAGAACACACCAATCTGTTTGGTAGAAATATTTCCCTGCCGGTCAATGACTGATGCATTATTCGTGAGATGGAAACTTCCGTTCAGGTACGGTTCGCATTGATAGCGGTACTCCACTTCCGTAATCGGAACGGCCTGGTTTTCCTGGTAAACCATTTGTCTTTTTGGTTTGCCGTGCATGTCGTTGAGCTCAACAGAGAATCCCTGTGTGGCCGTCATGTGATCGCGACTGTGCGTGTACAGGATGGACGTAATGCTGAACGGATCGCTTTTGTCCTGTTCGACCGCGAGGTCAGTACGCTTCACGATCGTTGGGAAATCTTTCGCGGTGTAAAATTCGTGAACAACTTTTCCGGTTGCATTCCGTGTAACGTCCATGTGCTGGAGATTTTTCACGGTAACGCGGCTATAGCCTACAGAAGCCGATGGGAAATAAGACTCACCCAATGGTTCTTCCACGAAATGCTTGTCATCAGGAGCGAGCAGTTTCTCTTCATCATAGAAAATAGGCTGCTTCCACGGATTTTCATCTCCGCCAAGCTGCGGCTCGTAGGAA
>DATHKF010000654.1:0-7222 GCA_035489505.1 Bacteroidia bacterium
GCCGCTGAAACTTTTCATGCGATCATTTATTCCAATACGTCCAATGAAAAACGTATGGCGGAAATGCTCTACAAGAAAATGAATATCGACGTGATGACGCGCCGGGAAGAACGTATCCGGAAAATCGAATCGTACGTGAAGGGTCATTTCTCTGTGCGCACAGACGCCGAAGGCCCGAAGTTTGAAACGGTGTCGGGTATCATGACGTCGAAAATTGCGACTGACCTTGGAATTATCCGGTTGTACATCGCCCTGTTCGACGCAGCGGAAATTGAAACGCAGATTGTTCTGACTTCCGATCGCTTTGAAAAACAATTCGACGGCGATTTTGATTCATGGACGTATCTCCAATACTTCCTGATCTATTTCCCCGAGACCGGAAACTTCCTTGCACCTTCCGATGCATTCAGCCGGTACGGATTTATTCCGCAGGAACTCGCGCACCAGGATGGACTGTTCATCAAGAACGTGTCGCTGGGTGGCGTGTCGAGCGGTTCCGGAACGATCAAACCCATTGGAGGAACGAAATGGGAGCAGAACATGACGAGTCAGTACACCGAAATTACGTTTGATCTCGAGAGCGGACTGGCTAACGTTCATGCTATACACACGTATTCGGGGCACTCAGCATCGTACATTCAGCCGTTCTTCAATTACATGAGCGTGGAAGACCGCCGTGAAGCAGGCGAAGGAATTATCAGCGGGGCAGCTTACGATGCACGTCCGAAAAATTTGCACATCAGTGGTTACATGAGTGATGATACTTTGTACACGCAACCGTTTAAGGTAGAAGCTGATTTCAAAACAAATTTTTACCTGGAAAAAACGTGTGACAAATATATTTTCAAAGTGGGTGAAGTGATCGGAAGCCAGGTTGAAATGTACCAGAAGGAAACACGCCGAACAGACATGGTGCTGGGTTACCCGCATGGATTCTACCGTTCAATTTCGTTCGAAGTTCCGGAAGGATACCGCGTAACGAACCTTGATGCGATCAACATCAACATTACGGACAGCGACAGCACGGGCCATACCATGATGTTTCACAGCTATTACAAACAGGATGGAAACAAGGTGAATGTTGTGGTGGAAGAAAGCTACCGGCAAACGCATTACCCGATTTCTTTTTACAACGATTTCCGGAATGTGATCAACGCGTCTGCGGATTTTAATAAGGTGGTGGTGTACTTCGAGAAAAAGTGAGGCAGGGATGTATCATCCAAAAAAATAACCACGGCGGCACGGCGACACAGCGTATTGCTTATTGTTTCCCGCGTCGGCACGGCGGCGGAATAATCGCTTCGCGATTTAATGTGTTACCTCAAAAAGTGTTTGCGCAGTGATATCACGAAGTGATATTTACCAACGCCGTACCGACGCGGTATTGGTTATCAAATATTAGGCGCTGTGTCGCCGTGTCGTTGTGGTTAATTAAATTTTAAAGTTTTAAGGGATAGAAACCAAAAGGAATTCAGTATGGCGAAGTTTGGAAAATGGGTAGTGGGCGGCCTGGGTTGGGCATTCGGTGGACCGATTGGCGGCCTGATCGGGTTTGCGCTCGGATCAATGATTGATGAGATTGGTGTGGCCGGTATCGTGCAGCAGCCGGGTGCAGAACCGCGCATGGGTTACAGTGCGGCTACCGCGCAGAACGATTTTGCCGTGAGCCTTCTCGTTCTTACAGCTGCGGTGATGAAAGGCGATGGAAAAGTCCTGAAATCGGAACTGGATTACGTGAAGAATTTCCTGGTGGGCAATTTCGGAGAAGCCAATACACAACGTTTGCTTCCGGTATTGAAAGAATTGCTCACGAAAGAAATTCCTTTGCGTGATGTATGTCTGCAGGTCAGACAATTCATGCCCGAAGCACAGCGGATCCAGTTGCTGCAGTATCTTTTCGGAATTTCAGCAGCGGACGGAGATGTTCACCCGCGCGAAATAATCATCATCCAGACGATTTCCGACTATCTCGGTATCGACCGCGCCGATTACGAATCGATCAAAGCGATGCATTACCGCGATGTGGATTCGGATTATAAAATCCTCGAAGTCGATGCATCAGCGAGCGATGAAGAACTGAAAAAGGCTTACCGGAAAATGGCGGTGAAATTTCACCCGGATAAAGTTGCCGATCTCGGCGAAGATGCGCAGAAGGCGGCCAAGGAAAGATTTCAGAAGGTGCAGGATGCGTGGGAGAATGTGAAGAAACAGCGGGGGATTGTCTGAACCACTAAACCCTCAAAGGGTTTATTTCAAATACAAGTCAATCCCATCCACATGATCCGCATCCACAACTTCCACCAAACCTTCGTCTGATGTTTCCAGCCAGTTGCTGAGGTTCGATGGCTTTATGTAACGCACTTCGTGATCAAAGCTTTCGGGTGCGTCAAGATCGTTCAGTAACACACCAAAGAATTTTTGTCCGTTCTTGAGAAAAATCTGGGCGAGTTCGCCGCCAGACATTGGTAAGGTCATTTCCATATTCATTCTGTTTCATACAAAACTAGGTGGAAGGTATTACCGGAGCGTTAAGGGAACTTCATGGTTAGCGTACCCGGGTGTAGGTTTTTTAATTACCGCAAGGGCGCAAGGAGCGCAAGGTTTAGCCTTTTGGGTCTCCGTGATATTTAAATTTCACCGCAGAGGCGCCGAGACGCAGAGGAAAGTGTAAAGTTCGAGGAAGCCAAAGATCGCAGAGAATCGCTGCGCAATTGAGTAACGCTTAAGTAACACAATCGCGCAGCGATTCTCTGCGTCTCTTGCGTTCTTGCGGTAAAATCAATCATGCAAATCGCGCAGCGATTCCTTGTAAAACCTCTGCGCCTCAGCGTCTCCGCGGTGAAAAAAATATTTTAAATCGCGGAGCGATTTCGCCGTGGCGCTATGTCGCCGTGGTAAAAATAATACCGTGGTAAAATTACTGGGCCTCCCGCTGTGCCGTTTTTCTCCGCATACGCTTCGGCCCCAGCCACAACCAGAAACCGGTAATCGTAAACGTGAGCAGAGCCAATCCCATGATGGACGTATACACGAGCTTGATCTGCTCTTTACTCGTCCCGAAATAATAGTCGAGGATGGAACCGTCGTGTATGTTTTCAATAAAATCGGAACGTCTTCTTTCGATGTGCAGCAGTTTGCCCGTTGCACCATCCAGTTGTATTCCCCAGTAATGATCGATGAAAACAAATTTCACCATGCCCTTGTCGTTGCGAACGTCGATGCGTTCCAGCTCCAGCGAAAGATCTTTGGAAACGGAATCATGCAGAATTCTGCACGCATTTTTATGCAGGCTGTCGAGCGGAAGCCAGTCTTTGAGATCGGTGGACGTGCCGGTATACGATTTGGGCAGAATGGTTCCGGCACTGTGTTTTTTCCATCCGAGTAATAAACCGGTTATGGAAACAAAAAAGAAAAACACGAAGAGACAGGCGCCCGTTGTGCGGTGAATTTTTCTGAAAATGCGCAGGATCTTTGCTTGCCTGTGCCGGTTATTTGTTTTGGGTGGTGTATTCACGTGCCCGTTTTTAGAGTAAGTGTGGATCGTCAGCGAGCTTCTACTTCACCGGGAAAAATATGCGTCCCGTTAAATAAAGCCCTCTCCAAAGCGGAGAGGGCTGATCAATGAATCGGTTCGCAGCAACGAACCATTATGCGGATAAAAAAATACGGTTACTCTTTCACCAGTTTGTGGGAGAATGTCTGATCTCCTGATTGTACAACCATCATGTAAACACCACTTGGTTCATTGGAAAGATCAATGATTCCGTTGTTCAGGTTTTCGTTTTCCACGCGGAGTATTTTTTCTCCAAGCATGTTGTACACTTCAACAGACTCAACGGTGGTGTTTGTATACACGACCTGGAACTGTCCGCTGGAAGACGGGTTAGGGAACACCGTGATATTGGATGAAGGATTTTCGTTAACATCCAATGTAATTGAACACAATGCCAACACGGCTGTTGGAACATACCTGTCGGTGTTTGTTCCGTCACCAATCTGTCCGTTTGTGTTTCTGCCGAATGCAAACAGAGAGTCATTCGCTTTCATCGCAAGCGAGTAGTTTGTACCACCGGCAATCTCAACCACGCTGGTCATGTTGCTTACTGCAATAGGAACAGAGCTGTTGGTTGTGGAGCCATCACCAAGATTTCCGTAGGTGTTACGTCCCCACGATACCATGGTGCTGTCGGCTTTGATCACAAGAACGTGAAACGCTGCACCGGCAACTTCGGTCGCATCATTAAGTCCGGAAACTTGTACAGGAATATTGCTGTCAACGGTTGTGCCATTTCCTAACTGACCATAAAGATTTTCTCCCCAGGTCCACACCGTGCTGTCGTTTTTCAGTGCAATGGAAAAATAGCGTCCAGATGCAACAGCAGTAATTCCTGTGAGGTTCATCACCTGAACAGGAACGTTGCTCGCAACGTTTGTGCCGTTACCCAATTGTCCTTTGTTGTTTCTGCCCCAGGTCCAAACTGTACCGTCATTCTTGATGGCAATGGAATGGTATTCGCCACCGCTGATTGCAATAATGTCGGTGAGTCCGCTTACTTGTACTGGAACGTTGCTATTTGTATTTGTGCCATCACCAAGCTGGCCATCGGAGTTTCTGCCCCATGCCCAAACAGTGCCGTCAGATTTCAAAGCCAGCGAGTGATATCCTGCTGTTCCACCGGAGATCGCAATCACATTCGATAATCCGGAAACCGCAACGAGCGTGCTTGAACTTGTGTTCGTGCCATCACCCAATTGTCCGTCTGTATTGTCTCCCCATGACCATACGGTCTGATCGGTTTTCAACGCAAGTGTGTGCTGGTAACCCGCAGCAATAGCCTGGATACCGGTCAGGTTATTTACACCTACAGGTAAATTCACATCGGTAGTTGCGCCATTTCCTAATTGTCCATAGGCATTAGCACCCCAGGCATTAGCAGCTGAATCGTACGCACACACATAAAGTGAATGCGACCATCCGGCAGAAATTGTCTGATCAGTCATGGTTGTTGTTTGCACTGGACACAACGACAATACCGCAGTCGCAACATACCGGTCTGTGTTTGTTCCGTCGCCAAGTTGTCCGTTTGTGTTTCTTCCGAATGCAAACAAAGAGTCATTGGCTTTCATAGCCACCGAATAGTTTGTTCCGCCTGCAATAGCAACAACGTTTGTCAGATTGCTTACTGCAACAGGAACTGAGCTGTTGGTTGTAGAACCATCTCCAAGGTTTCCGTAACTGTTACGTCCCCACGACACCATAGTGCCTGTGCTTGTAATAACCAGCGCATGAAATGCTCCACCGGCAATTGCGGTTGCATTAGTTAATCCAATAACCTGTACAGGAACATTGCTGTCGACGGTTGTACCATCTCCTAATTGACCGTACAGGTTTTCTCCGAAGGTCCAAACCGTGTTGTCAGTTTTCAAAACAATAGAGAAATACCGGCCGGCTGCAATTGCACTGGCAGTTGTAATCCCTGTTACCTGAACAGGAACGTTGCTCGCGGTAGTTGTTCCGTTGCCGAGTTGTCCTTTGTTGTTTCTGCCCCATGTCCAAACAGTGCCATCATTTTTCACTGCGATTGAATGATATTCTCCACCGCTGATTGCAACAATACCGGAAAGGCCGCTTACCTGTACAGGAACGTTGCTGCTGGTGTTTGTTCCGTCACCAAGTTGCCCGTCAGTATTTCTGCCCCAGGCCCAAACGGTGCCGTCAGATCTCAAAGCAAGCGAATGATAACCCGCTGTTCCGCCGGAGATCGCAATAATACTTACCAATCCGGAAACTTGTACCAGCGTGCTTGAATTGGTGTTCGTGCCATCGCCCAGTTGTCCGTCGGTATTATCTCCCCATGCCCAAACTGTTTGATCGGTATTCAATGCAAGTGTGTGCTGGTAACCTGCAGCAATGGATTGTGTATGCGTGAGGTTATTTACAACCACAGGCAAATTGACATCTGTTGTAGCGCCATTGCCCAATTGTCCATAGGCATTTGCTCCCCATGCATTGGCGGTGGTACCGTTACCGCACAGGTAAAGTGAGTGCGACCATCCGGCAGAAATGCTCTGCGAGAAAGCCGGTGAACAGCAGCAGAAAACCAGCAGGAAAAAGATGGCCTTAAATTGCAATGGAGCCGATCTTGTTCCGGCGTGGTTACTCGTTGTATATGTTTTCATTGTTTAGGTCGATTTAATTTGTTTGAATTCAGCGTTAAAAATTAGTGTTTAACTAACTTCTGATAAGAAGTATGTCCTCCTGCAGTTACGGCGAGGAAATAAATTCCGTTGGGTTGATTGGAGAGGTCAACCGTCATGTTTGCATTGCCTGTTTGCAGATCGATTGCAGACTGGTATGCGATTTCTCCGAGCATGTTGTACACTTCGATTGTGCCACCGGCCAGCTGGCCATTTTCATTTTGCAATTCAATGGTGAAAATTCCGGTGGATGATGGATTCGGATACGCGGTAATGGAATTGGAATAAGAAGGATCGAACGTTGGTATTCCAACCGGTTGCATGATGGAACAAACACCGGTTGATTGTACGAGGGTATTTCTTTGAAGAAATGTTCCGTCGCCCAATTGACCACTTAAGTTTCTTCCGCAACCCCAGAACGTACCATCACTTTTGTAGAGCAACGTAAAATTTGTTCCTCCGCTTGTGCCTGCAGCTGTTGTGCCGCCGGAAACCAGTACAGGAGTCGAACGATTCACCGTAGTGCCATCGCTGAGATTTCCGTACGTGTTTCTGCCCCAGGACCAAAGCGTGCTGTCTGTTTTTGCGACCATGCAATGGAATGCTCCTGCGCTGATAGATTCCGGTATAATTCCGGTAAGTCCACTTACCTGCACGGGTGTGTGGCGGTCTGTGGTGGAGCCGTCGCCGAGCTGGCCATAGAGATTTTCTCCCCATGCCCACACGGTGCCGTCGCTTTTTACCGCAAGCGAAAAGAAACGTCCTCCTGAAATGGAAACAACATTGGTGAGTCCGCTCACCTGCACCGGAGACGTCCGGTCTGTGGTGGATCCATCACCGATCTGGCCGCTGACATTATCTCCCCAGGCCCAAACGGTTCCATCGCTTTTCAAAGCGAGCGTGTGGTATGTTCCTGCTGAGATTGCTTTGACGCCGGTAAGACCGGGCACTATCACAGGAACAACTCTGTCTGTGGTGGTACCGTCGCCAATCTGGCCATCGGTGTTCCATCCCCAGCTCCACA
>DATHKF010000655.1:0-7191 GCA_035489505.1 Bacteroidia bacterium
GCTTTGCACTGCTCCATTTGCGTTTTCCCGCCAGATCAAGCCGGGCTTTGACGGAAACGAATTCCGAAAAATGTTTCAGATCAGTGCGCACCAGATTGATACACCCTGGACACGCGTAAAATTTCCGTTTCCCGTAGGATACAGCATGGTGTGCCGCTCTGCGATCTGTGGACTCGATAACCGCTGGGACATGTGGTTAAGCAGCGATTCCGTAGCAGTGATCAGCATTCGCGGAACGACAGGAACAACAGAATCCTGGATGGAAAATTTTTACGCGGGAATGATTCCGGCTACGGGTACGTTGAACATGGGCAACGACAGTCTTTTCCATTATAAGCTCGCGGCAGATTCAACAGCCTATGTGCATATTGGCTGGACAATCGGTCTTGCCTCCATGGCTCCGGATATTGTGAAGCAGGTGAATGTACAATACAACAACGGCATCCGCGATTTCATCATCATGGGCCACAGCCAGGGCGGGGCCATTGCATTTTTGCTCTACTCCTATTTGCATTACCAGCGAGGAGTAACTATACCGGCCGACATACGCATCAAAGTCTACGGCAGCGCCGCACCCAAAGTCGGAAACCTGAAGTTTGCATATGACTTCGATTTCATTGCGCGCGATGGCTGGGCTTTTCGTATTGTCAACGCCGCCGACTGGGTGCCCGAAGTTCCTTTTACGATTCAGACACTCAGTGATCTTAATCGCGGTAATCCATTCACTGATTTTGATCGCGTGCGCGGATTAAGCTGGCCCGCGAAATTCATTGCCAAAAGAGTGATGCGGAGCATGAACCGCAAAGCGAAAAAGGCCGAAAAACGTTTCCGGAAATATCTCGCGGTGAAAACAGGAAGGTTTGTGCGCAGGAAAATTCCGGGAATGCCGAAGCAGAAATATGTTCACAGCATGGCCTACTTCACCTGCGGAACACCCATCATTCTCCAGCCGGATCAGCATTACCACACGTTGTACCCTGACAAGGGAGGAATTTTCACGCATCATTATTTCGGGCCGTATTACTACCTCTTCAATATTTACTATCCTGTGAAGTAGGTAGCTGAATCGTGCAACTCCTCCAATGGGTTTGAAAGAAGTTTGAAAAAGTTTCTTGTTCGGAAACACGAACCATAAACTTTTTCAGACCATTCGGAGAATTCCTTTCGTTGAAGACAAGATCAGAATCTGCGTTTCCTGTTTTTTACTGAACTCTGCCTTTTCAGTCTGAGAAATTGCTTCTTTTTTTCCTCTAAGGTAACGGGCGATTGGCTGGATAGTTTCGCCATTCCTAACCGACCCATTTCCTGAAATGATATTTTGTAGTTCATGCTTCACAGACATTTACGTAAAGTACAAAATTCAGTTGTACGTTTTGAATCTTCGGTAGTGGGTCAGTTTGGATATTAAGCGTTTATGAAAACCGCTTAAGCGGTTAAACGTACATGGGCTATCCATTGCCGGGGGCTTAAGTCCCCGGCAATGGAATCAGCAATCTGGTTCAACGGTTTTAACCGTTTCCATTCCACAAATATTAACTGGCACTTCAAACTGACCCACTACCGAATCTTCATGTTTTGTGAAAATTCGCAAAAAAATGCAACGTCATTTTCATCTTCATCGCTTCAGATCGTTTCGCTCGTTACATTGATTTTTTGAATTTCGAAAGCGCTTGAAGCAACTGCACGTTTTCATCCGGCGTTCCAACCGTAACCCGCAAACAATTCTCACATCCGGCGATCTGCGATTGATCCCGCACCACTATGCCATTCTCCAGCAGGAAGCGGTATACGCTCTCCGCATGTGTAAACCGCACCAGCACAAAATTCGCATCCGACGGAAATATCTTCTTCACGAAATCAAACATCATCAATCCGCGGATTAAACTTTGTCTTTCCTGCACCGTTATTTTGATCCAGCGATTCACTTCTTCCACACGATCAAACGCGGCCAGCGCCAGTTCCTGGGCAGGAGTTCCGATATTGTACGGAGGTTTTACACGATTCAGAATCCCGATGATCGCTTCTGATGCGAATGCCATTCCAATGCGAATTCCTGCCAGGCCCCAGGCTTTCGACAACGTCTGGATCACCACGAGATTCGCGTACTCGGTCAGTTCTCCAATGAAGGAACGCTGCCGCGAATAATTGATGAAAGCCTCGTCAACCACCACCAGCCCGTGAAAATTATTCAGGATAATTTCCACATCCTCACGGTTCATGCTGTTGCCGGTTGGATTGTTCGGTGAACAGATGAAAATCATTTTGGTGCGCTCATCCGTTGCTTCAGCAATAGCCTCTACATCCAGCTGGAATGCATCCGTGAGTGGAATTTTTTTCACCGGAACGTCATTGATCGCCGCACTCACTTCGTACATGCCGTAAGTAGGCGGAGCAATGATCACGTTATCTGTCTGCGGATTGCAAAACGAACGCAACAGCAGATCGATCACTTCAACACTGCCGTTCCCGAGAAAAATATTTTGCAATGGAACACCTTTGATCTGCGTGATCTTTTCCTTCAACTGCACCTGCAGCGGGTCGGGATGCCGGTTATACGGTTTGCTGCCCGGAGAACCGAAATTGTTTTCATTCGCATCGAGGAAAATTTCAGCATGCCCGTTGAACTCGCTTCGTGCGGAAGAATAAGAAGCCAGGTTCCGGATATTGTCCCTGAGGAGAGCTTGGATGTCAAACATAGTCCGCCAAAGGTAAAACAGTTCCATCGGAAATACTCCAGGCCCGCCACTTGCGGTTAAACTGGCGAAGATCATACCCATTATAAATGATCCTGATTAACTTTGATCATCAAATTTCCTGAAATGAAAAAATTCTATACCATCATCTTTCTCGCGGTAATTGTCCTTTCGTTCAAAGGCGAAGACAAACCGGCTTACCAGTTTTACACTTCCGAAGGAAAGAAAACATCGTATGCGGAACTTCTCGCTGAAGCACAGCAAGCCGACATCGTACTATTCGGAGAACTGCACGACAATCCGATTGCTCATTGGCTGGAACTCGAGATCACCAAAGACCTGTACAAAACCTGGGGCAGCACTACCGTGATGGGTGCCGAAATGTTTGAAGCCGACAATCAATCCGGGCTCAACGTATACCTCGAAGGAAAAATTGTCGATACGGCTTTGCACAGCGCAGTGCGTTTGTGGCCCAACTACGAAACGGATTATCGCCCGCTCGTTGATTTCGCCAAAGAGAATAAAATCCCATTCATCGCAACCAATACACCACGTAAATATGCGAGTATGGTTTATCGCGGTGGATTCGAAGCATTGGATCCATTGCCGGATTCTATTAAACGTTGGTTTGCACCACTACCGATTCTCTATGACAGCAACGAACGCGCGTACAAAGAAATTTTCCAGAACAGCGGCGGTCACAACGGACAGAACCTGCCGAAATCACAGGCATTGAAAGATGCTACGATGGGATATTTCATTTCACAGAACTGGGCTGTTGGCAAGCATTTTATTCACTTCCACGGTTCCTATCACAGCGACAATCGTTCCGGGATCACCTGGTACGTAAACCGCTATGCCGGAAATCCCGTGATCAAATCAACGCAGCATCGTCCGCGGATCCTGGTGATTTCAACCACCGAACAAAAAGACGTTTCGAAACTGAACAAAGAAGATTTCGGTAAAGGAGATTTCATCCTCTGCATTCCGGAATCGATGACGAAAACGTATTAGATTACCCGAATAGAGATTGATCTTCCCAATAAGTAATTTATGGATGTTCTGCATTAAACGATGAAAGTGGTTTCACAAACAATCCGGAAAGGGTGGTTACGTAAACAGATTCTTCAAAGTTCACAACATCTGTTATCAGGTTTCCTTCCAGCCCAAGGTTATTTAATTCGGTAAGCCTGACATCGTTTTGACTGATTGTCATTCTGTAAATCATGTCGTTGCTGAAAGCGTAGGTTCCTCCGTCGAGTACAAAGTAGTCTAAACCAAGCCAGGAACCAGGCACGTAAAAACGCGGTGTCCATACACTCCCTCCATCGGTAGAAATATAAATTGATGGTGTAATCCCGCAAATGGCTATCAGGCTATCGTTAGTTTGAACAATATCATAGAACTGGCATGGGTCGGGTATACCTGTAAAAGTCCAGGTGCCATCAGGTTCAACACAAACGGTGTAATGGTTCTGTGAAAAGTAACTTCCGACATTCACGAAAAACTTATCGTTGAAGGACCATACCCCACCTAGATTCATGCCTTCAAATCCAGGTGCAATGAAATCCACTCTTCTGAAGTGGGCAGTGTCAGCATAATAATCAGACCACAAATAGTTAACCCTTGCTTCGAACATGAACGCTGCAGGATATCCCGAATCGCTATACATCGGTGCAAAAACGTTGTTGTTTTCCGACACACAGGGAAGTTCGAATGACATTCCGGGAACTATCCACCAAGGACATTGCAAAGTGCTATCCACCGCTTCGAGATTGATAAATTTTGAAGTCTGACCAGAAACTGGCGAGCGCGTAGTCCGAATACCCATTCCGGATTCGTACCAATCAATTATAAATGATGAGCGCATTGCAGGATTCATTGACAATACCGGATTCGTAACTGAAGCGCTCCAATACGGACTAAAAAAAGCGGTAAGCGCATCACTTTGTGGCCTGTAAATCATGAAATTTTCCTGGCCATACAAGAACAAACTATCTCCGGTTACATAGGCGTTCCGGATGTATTGCCAATTCAGGTTAACACGTTGAACTTTTTGCCATGGAACAATAACGGTGTCGGCAGGCACTTCTTCCGGAAGGACCATTGCGTCTTTTTTGCACCCGGTATCCATTGCAAGCAAAGTGACCAAAAGCAAACTGATCCGCAGGAATGATGAATTTATTCGCATGCCCAAAACTAGCTGGAAGTTGCATTAGTCGCCTGGCGCGCTTCAATAAATCGCAACAGATTTAATGGCAATTTCCGCAAATCCGGAAGCAGGTTAAATAATCATTGCGATTTCCGCAACTCCTTCGGTGATTACCGTGAATTCAAACCGGGTAAAGCGTGGCGCCGTTTGTCGCTTACAATTAAGCAGGGTAGCCGTCGATGGTGGACTGAAGCCCTTCCCACGTCACCATTTCCGCATCGAGTTTCTTTTTCAGTTCCTCGTATTGCTGAAACTTTGTCTTGTCATTCACCATCTCCTGGTAGCGCGTTGAATCGGAAAGTATCGCATCAAAATCCGCAATTTTCTTTTCGAGTTCCGTGATCTTTTTTTCTGACGCCGAAAGCTGAGATTTTAACGCACGAAGTTCCTGCTCTTTGGCTTTCGCTGCTTCCACATCTTTAGAGACCACAGTATTCTTAGTCGCAGGTGCCGACGTCGATACTGAAACTGCTTTTTCTATGGCACGGAAATCCTCTGCCTTTTTCGCAAGCAGGAATTCATTCACATCGCCGATATACGGTTTCACGTTTCCACCTTTGAATTCAAACGTCTTCGTGGTAAGTCCTGAAAGGAAATCACGATCGTGTGAAACAATGATCAGCGTTCCATCGAAATTCAGCAACGCCTGTTTCAATACATCTTTCGAACGAAGATCCAGGTGGTTCGTAGGCTCATCGAGAATAAGCAGGTTGTGCGGTTTCAGCAGGAGACGGCAAAGCGCCAGACGCGTTCTTTCTCCACCCGAAAGCACTTTCACTTTTTTATCAATGGAATCTCCGGAGAAAAGGAACGATCCAAGAATTCCGCGAACCTGCTTGCGTACATCGCCCACAGCCTGCTCGTCGATAGTATCAAAAACCGTTTTGTTTCCATCGAGATTGTCGGCATCATCCTGCGCGAAGTATCCTACTTCAACACTGAAACCGGGTGCAACTTTTCCGCTTGTTGCTTTCTCTCCCATGATCAAACGCACCATGGTCGATTTTCCTTCACCGTTCTTACCCACAAAAGCAACTTTGTCTTCGCGCTCAATGTGAAAATCCACGCGGTTCAATACTTTCTTTCCGTCGTATTCCTTAACCAGGTCAGCAGCTTCAACAACAACTTTCCCTGAGCGAGGTGCCGGAGGAAAACGGAAACGCATAGCCATCGTATCTTCTTCATCGATCTCGATGATATCCATCCGGTCCAGCTTCTTGATCAGCGATTGCGCAAACGAAGCTTTACTCGCCTTCGCACGAAACTGGTCAATGAGTTTTTCCGTTTTTTCAATTTCACGCTGCTGATTTTTCGCTGCGGCCAGTTGCGTTTCCCGGCGTTCCTTGCGGAGCATGAGATAACGCGAATAATTCGCTTTGTAATCGAAGAGTTTCCCCATCGACAATTCAACCGTGCGGTTCGTGATGTTATCCAGGAATGATCTATCGTGGGAAACAAGGATCACCGAACCATCGTATGTCTTGAGAAATTCTTCAAGCCACATGATCGATTCGATATCGAGGTGGTTTGTGGGCTCATCCAGCAATAACACGTCCGGGCGACGCAACAACAATTTCGCGAGCTCCACCCGCATTCTCCACCCACCGCTGAACTCATCCATGAGGCGATGAATGTCGCCATGTTCAAATCCGAGTCCTTTCAGCGTCTGCTCCACTTGTCCTTCGATCGAACTTCCACCGAGCATATTCACACGCTCGCTGGCTTCCGTAAGCTGGGTAATGAGTTGCATGTACGCATCGGTTTCGTAATCCGTACGCGTTTCCAGTTCGGCAGTAATGCGTGCAATTTTCGCTTCAGTTTCTTTGAGTTCGGCAAATGCAGAAGATGCTTCATCAAACACGGTTTTACCCATGTTGTGCTGCATGTCCTGCGCGAGGTAACCAATTGTGGTTCCGTTCGGCATACCGATATCACCCGTATCCGGTTTTTGCAGACCCGCTATGACTTTCAGCAGCGTAGATTTTCCTGCACCGTTCTTCCCTGCAAGGCCAACACGGTCACGCGGATTCAGCATGAAAGAAATGCCGTCGTATAGCGTAAAACCGCCAAATGTTACTGTAAGATTACTGACTGAAATCATGGGGTGCAAAGGTAGTCAGTTCCGGGCTAAAATGTTCAGGGTTCCGGGTTAAAAAGTTACGGGTTCGGAGCCCGGATAAGCCGGAACCCGGAAACATGGAACCCGAAACATTTTCCAGTAACTTTAGCCGGTCTGATGATTAAAAAATCCAATATCTGGTGGTGGATTGCAGGAGTCATAGCGTT
>DATHKF010000656.1:0-11504 GCA_035489505.1 Bacteroidia bacterium
ACACGTGTCCGTCAATCCCGCGATCTACAAATTCCGTAAGCGGCGTGGCGTGAAGGGTGTCCAGCATTTCCAGTACCATCAGCAAACCGTCGCGTTCGCGCTGGAAGACCAGGCCCACGTGGTTGTACTTTCCGCCCATCAGTTGGTGTACAAGTTCCGATTGCGGAAAATTGTTATTCTGCATGATGATGTCTCCGTCGAATACAGGAGGAAGCGCGGTGCGAAAAACAGTGTCGCGGATGTTGCTTGTGTCATTGGCCACAATGTTCCGGATCGCTGCTGAATCCAGCGGAGGTGGAACACTGTCTGTTGTTGCATGCTCTGTCGGGTCGCCGCATGAAAATACCATCAGCGCAATACCCAGGAAAAATATATTCCTCGTCATAACCATTTTTTGATGCGAAAAAAAACAAAAAGCAAAACTACAATCACGATCATCACCAGCCACACCACGTAGTAACCCATCTCGGTACGGAGCTCGGGCATGAAATCAAAATTCATTCCGTATACACCCACGATAAATGTGAGCGGGACAAAGATGGTAGTGATGATCGTCAACGTTTTCATGACTTCATTCATGCGGTTGCTTACGCTCGACATGTACAAATCCATCATGCCCGAAAGGAGATCGCGGTATGTTTCAACCGTATCGATCACGCGCACGATGTGATCATGCGCATCACGCAAATACACGTACGTTGCTGCGGTGATCAGTTCCGATTCACTCCGCTGGATGTTATTCACCATGTCGCGCATCGGCCATACCGATTTCCGAAGGAAAATCATCTGCCGTTTAAGATCGTGAAGCTTGCGCATACTCTCTGTGCGCGGATTGCCTACGAGGCTCGCTTCCATTTTTTCCATCTCGTCGCCGAAATGTTCGAGCACTTCGAAATACGAATCCACAACGGCATCGATGAGGCAATACGCGAGATAATCTGCACCCATTTTCCGGATGCGGCCTTTGCCCTGGCGGATGCGTGTGCGGATGATATCAAACACATCGCCGCCATCTGCTTCCTGGAAAGAGATCACGGTGCGCTTATTCATGAGCAGGATCGTGAGCTGTTCCGAGACGAAAATATCTTCTCCTTTTTTATCGCATTCTTCCTCGTACACCATTTTCATGATGTTCACGAGGTAGTGATCGTATTCTTCAAACTTGGGACGCTGATTGGTGTTTACAATATCTTCGAGTGTCAACGGGTGAATGTCGTAGATCTGTCCGATCTTTTCCACGAGCGCTGTGTCGTGCACGCCTTCCACATTGATCCAGCGGATCATTCCGCCACGCACGTTCACCATTCCCGGTTCAATGTCCGTGATGCTGACTTCGGAAAAATCGAATTCGTTGTATTCGAGAATGGTGACAACAACCTTCGCGGTGGTTTCACGGCCTACGTACGATAACGTGCCGGGTGGTAGCCCATACTCTTCAACTGTGCTGCTCATTGATGATGGGAAATTACGAAATCCGTCGGTTAATCGGGCAAATTATCGCTCGTCCCTGCCATGAAGCAGCCCGAGCTGCACCTGGACCAGCTGCTCGTTTCCGTAACCGTACACACGTCCCTGCCGCCTGATGTTGTTCGTGAAACTTACTCCTGCAGCGAGATACCAGACCGGTCCCGCATGCGTGTGATACAGAACCTTTGCGCCGGTTTCCACTGTCCAGGAAGTTACCTTGAACGGTTCGAGGTCCCAATAATCCATTCCCAGCGGATTGCAGTACACTCCAAAACGGAATGGCTTCAGCTGGTACGCGGTGCTGTGCATGGGAAAATAGTATGTAACTCCGTTCGGACAAATCAGCGGGCCGATGAGTATGGCCAGGGCCCCTTCCCAGGTACCGTCTCCGCCCATCCACCAGTCCCTCGACTTGTACAGCAACAGTGAAATTCCTCCATGACCATAAAATTCACTGTGTGTATTGAAGCCAAGCGAATAATGCCAGTTGAAATAGAGGTTCTTGCTTTTCCACACGTTGGCTTCGAGATGAAGTCCGAGCCCGTACGTGTACCGCTCACCGATTCCGGAATTGTAATCGAGTGTTGCGCCGAAATACCTGTCCTGGGCTTTCGTCGTGGTGAGGGTGAAAATTAAAAGTGCTGTGAATAGAAAGGGGCGCATGCGTAGCTAATATAATCAATTAGTTGATGAAGCAAATTGCCGATTAGTTGATGCGTCTGCGGCAGCAAGGAATTTTTTTAAAATTCTTTCACTTCGTTCAAGGAACATACAATTTCTCTGAAGTCGCGAATTCGGTTGGACTTGCATGATCCCGGAGGGATCACATATTCCTTGAACGAAGTGAAAGGGGAAAAAAGAAAAAATTCCTTGCTGCCGCAGGCGCGCCCTGAGCTTGTCGAAGGGCAATAATCGGCAATCAACTAATCGGCAATCGGCTAATCAACCAATTGGTTCCCGCCAATCACAATCACAATCTCCCCCTTCACCGTTTTCGCTGCGAAATGATCGTGCGCTTCCTGCGTTGTACCACGAAAAGTTTCCTCGTGCAGCTTGGTCAGTTCACGGCAAACCGCAACCGGCCGATCGGCGCCAAAATGTTCTGCAATTTCTGCAAGCGCTTTCACCAAACGGAATGGCGATTCATACAGGACAATCGTTTTTTCCAGCGCAGCCAATGCAGTGAGCCGCGTTTGTCTCCCTTTCTTCTGCGGAAGAAATCCGGCGAAAAGAAACTGGTCGCAAGGCAATCCCGACTGTACGAGTGCAGGTACAAATGCCGTTGGCCCGGGCAAACACTCCACGTGAATTCCTTTGCGGATGCATTCGCGGATGAGCATAAATCCGGGATCGGAAATTCCGGGGGTGCCGGCATCACTGACCAACGCAACTGTTGTTCCGCTGATAATTTTTTCGGCCACAGATTCAACCGCGTTGTGTTCGTTGTGCGCATGGTGTGACCACATCGGTTTGCTGATCTCAAAATGCTTCAGGAGAAAACCGGTATTGCGTGTGTCTTCGGCGAGGATCACATCCACTTCCTTCAATATCCGCAACGCCCTGAGCGTAATGTCTTCAAGATTTCCGATAGGTGTGGGAACAACGTAGAGGCGCGACATGATCAGTTCATTATCCAGTCGGTGAAATCGCAGATGAGCCGGAACAGGTCATCGTATTCCGTGAGCGGAAGTGTTTCGCGTTTGTCACAGGTATCGTGGTATGCTTTGATTCCGCCGAGCGTGTAGATGTAAAAACACGGTACATTTTTTTCGGTGAAAAAATGATGGTCGCTGATCGCCGCTTTACCGCGTGGCTTTACCTGCGGAAGGTAACTGTTCGTGTCGTTGAGCTCTTTCAGTTTCTTGAATTCCTTCTCGAACAGCGTTGCATTCACCACGGTAATTCCTTCATCGCCCGTTCCGAGAATATCCATGTTGATCAGGAAACGGATCCGCGCCAATGGAAACAACGGGTGCTGCGTAAAATAATTCGACCCGATCAGTCCTACTTCTTCTGCACTGAACGCAATGAACGCAATCGAATATTTGGGTTTGTTTTCCGGCAACGAATAATGTTTCGCCAGGTTGAGCATCATGGCTACACCACTGGCATTGTCGTTGGCTCCGGGAAAATAAACAGTCTTGCCCATGCGGCCGAGGTGGTCGTAATGCGCGGTAAACACCATGAAGCTATCGGGCTGTTCGCTGCCGCGGATGTATCCAACCACGTTCCGTGATTCGTAACTCTTCAGGAATTTCGCACCGATGCGCACATCAATTTCGCTTGTATGCGCCAGCGCCGGATCAATTTCAATGACTGGCACCGTCGACTGAACCATGGAAAAATCCCATGGCGTTAGTTTCGTGCACTGGTCTGTTCCTTCCACGTGATTCAGTTTCACCGGGAGCAAAATGCCTTTCACATTGATCGGGTACTTCACGAAGTTGGTCATCTTCGCCATCTCCTGCTTGTCGGTAATTCCGGAAGTATCGACGAGTACAAATACCTTCCGGTGATCGACTGCCATGAATTCGTCCCACATGCGGCGTGAGTGCGAAATCGAAGAATCAAGGCGTACTACTTTGAAATGTCCTTTCACACTGGGTGAAGAACTGCGCACGAGAAATTTATCGCCGGGATCACATTTTTCACTGGAGCCGTCCGGGAAATGAAAAGTCATTTCCACGCGGCCGGGAAATGTATTCACCGGGAAAGAAAATTCCTGGAAAAAACTTCCGCCCTTTTCGAAAGAAAGAAGTCCGAAGGATTTATACTCGTTCGCAATATAATCCGACGCGAGTTTATCGCCATTCGCCACGTACCCTCTTCCCTGCATGGTTGGCGAAGCCAGCGTATCAATCACTTTACGTGCATACACTTTGTCCTGCGCATGCAACGTTGCAATTCCCGAATGAACGAGAAGTGAACAACTGATCAGGGCAAAAAGATTCCGGGGCATGGGGGTTATGAGAAACGACGTTTTACAGTCTGCATGAAAATCGCAACGGGTTCGTTGCTTTTGTTCCACTGGTATTCTGCTTCGAGTGTTGAAAGAAATGTACCGGCTTCATCGTAGGAATTCATCGTGTTGATCTGGTTCAACGCATCATCGTATGCATTTGCATTTCCTCCAAACACCTGGCGGATGTACATGAGCTTTTCGTTGAACCCAATGAAGCTGCGGATATCTTTCAACTTAGGTTGTTGCGGAGGCGGAATATTTGTGGGTTCTGCTTTCGGAATCTGCGGTTCCGGGTGTACCGGTTGCGGATTCGTAGGCTCGGTAGTTGAAACGCTCGTGATGTGTCCAAACTCCATCGATATTCTGGGAGTTTCCTCCACGTTCTTTGGTTCAGGTTCCGAAGGTTCAGAAGGAGCTACGGGTTTCTCTTCTTCTACTGCAACCGGAGGTTCAATGTTTACCGGTTCCGGTTTTTGAATGATTGAATCCCCAATCTTTGAATCCTCTTCCGGTTCACTAATGAGATTCTCATTCCAATCCTCCCCGTGTGCGATTTCCTCCGGAAGCGTATTCAGGTAACTCCACACCACGGTTTTGCGGTGCAGCTCTTCGATGCGATGCAGAATAACGTCAAGTTCCGACTGCGGGATCTCGCGTTGCGTTCCGATCCGGTCCGACAATTCCTTGATCCGGTCGATCAAAGCGGCGATCTCTTTTCTGACCTCGTTTTTATTTGCTTTCTGAATACTCATATCCGGACCACGGGGCTCCTTCGGAGGGGAAAGAGGGGGCTTTTTTAGTTAGATTTGTGCCTGTTAGCACGAGCGTAAAGGTACAATTTTCCACCCCTCGCGGCGACGGTACAAAATATGTTTCTCGAAAACGCACAGCACAGTCAGAAAAGACGCGGTTGGATTGAAGTGGTCTGCGGATCGATGTTCTCCGGTAAGACGGAAGAGCTGATCCGCCGGATGCGGCGCGCCCAGTTCGCGAAAATGAAAGTGGAGATCTTTAAACCTGCCGTAGACACGCGTTACCACGAGATCAAAGTGGTTTCCCACGATGCCAACGAGATTCATTCCACACCCGTTCAGGGCTCTGCGAACATTCTCCTGCTTGCCACCGATGTGGATGTGGTGGGCATCGATGAGGCCCAGTTTTTTGATTCGGGACTCATCCAGGTCTGCAATGATTTGGCTTCCCAGGGCGTGCGCGTAATCGTTGCCGGGCTCGACATGGACTTCCGCGGACAGCCTTTCGGCCCCGTTCCTGCGCTCATGGCCACGGCAGAATACGTTACGAAAGTTCACGCGATCTGCATGCGCTGCGGTCACCTCGCGAATCATTCACACCGCATTGTGGCTGGCAATGCACTCGTTCAACTGGGCGAGAAAGACAGTTACGAACCTTTGTGCCGCGATTGTTTTGATCGCGCTGTTGCAGACGAAACAAAACACAATCTCTGACGGTGACGTACACGCTCAATGATATTGCGTCTTCCTGTGCAGCTGTGAAAACAAAGATCACGGGCAATCCCGTTATTCAGCATCTCCTGATCGACAGTCGCCGGGTCACTTCCACAGCCAATGTGCTTTTCATTGCTATTCCCGGTGAACGTCATGATGGCCATGCCTACATCAAGGACCTTTATGCAAAAGGAATCCGCGCATTCATGGTTTCGCAGGATGATGAAAGTGTTGTTGATTCGTGCCCGGATGCATCGTTCATCATCGTGAGTGATACGCTGGCCGCTTTGCAGCGACTGGCCGCAGTTCACCGCAAGAAATTCCAGCTCCCGGTTGTGGCCATTACCGGCAGCAACGGAAAAACCATTGTCAAAGAATGGATCTGGCAATTGCTCCGCGATGATTTTTCCATTGTGCGCAGCCCGAAAAGTTACAACTCGCAGGTGGGCGTTCCGCTTTCGGTATGGCAGATCAATGAATCGCATACGCTGGGTTTGTTTGAAGCGGGAATTTCACGTCCCGGTGAAATGGAAAAACTCAACCGCATCATTCAGCCCGATATAGTTTTATTTACAAACCTGGGGCCGGCACACGATGAGAATTTCTCCGACCGCGCACAGAAAGCCCGGGAGAAACTGAAACTCACATTCGGTGCCAAAGCAATTATCTACTGCAAAGATGATGCAGCTTTGCACCAGGCGGTGAAAGAACTGGAACTACAGGCTTTCACCTGGTCGCGGAAAATAAAAGCGGACCTCCAGATTTCGAAAGTCAATAAAACAAAATCGGAAACGGTTATACAGGGAATTTATAACAACAGCTTCCATGAAATTACGATTCCGTTTGTAGATGATGCTTCGGTTGAAAATGCGATTCACTGCTGGGCTTTGTTGCTCCAGACTTCGCTCAGCCTGAAAACGCAACGCGATCTGGTGTTGCGTCGTTTCGCCCAGCTTGCACCCGTTGCGATGCGCCTTGAACTGAAAGGCGGACTCAACAATTGTTCGGTGATCAACGACAGTTACAACTCCGACGTAGGTTCACTTACTGTTGCGCTGGATTTCCTGAACCAGCAACAGCAGCATCCGAAACGCACGCTGATCCTTTCCGATATCCTGCAAAGCGGTCGCGAAGAAAAAGAACTCTACACCGAAGTGGCTTCCTATCTCAAAACCAAAGGCGTTCAGCGTTTGATCGGGATTGGGCCTGCATTGTCGCGGCAAAAGGAATTGTTCACCGACGTGAACGCCACGTTTTTTGCATCCACGGGAGAATTTATTTCTGCGTTCGAATCTTCGTGGTTTCACAATGAAACCATTTTGCTGAAAGGTGCACGCGCATTTGAATTTGAATCCATCAGCAAATTGCTTCAGCAGAAGTCGCACGAAACGGTCCTCGAAATTGACCTGAGTGCGATGGTGCACAATCTCAATTACGTTCGTTCGCGACTGAATCCCGGAACGAAACTGATGGTGATGGTGAAAGCATTTTCCTACGGCAGCGGAAGTTTTGAGATTGCAAACATCCTGCAGTTTCACCGCGTGGGTTATCTCGCGGTAGCTTACGCCGATGAAGGAAGTGATTTGCGCCGCTCCGGAATTACATTGCCGATCATGGTGATGAACCCGGAGGAGCAGAGTTACGATACGATGATTGCAAACAAGCTCGAACCGGAAATTTATTCGTTCCGTGTTCTGCAATTGTTTGAAGAAGCGGCGCGCAAATACCGCAAAGTTCACCCGGAGACGGAACCCATTCCTGTTCATATTAAATTCGACACAGGAATGAAACGTCTCGGCTTCGACGAAGAAGACATGAATGAGCTGGTGGTGCGTTTGAAAAATTCCCGTGACCTCGTTATACGTTCCGTGTTTTCACATCTCGCGGCCAGCGACGAAGCGCAACACGATGATTTCACACGCAAACAGGTGAAGCAGTTTACGCGCATCGGCGAGGAAATGAAAAAACATTTCGCGTATCCTTTCCTGCGGCACATCCTGAATTCCTCGGGTATACTCCGTTTTCCCGATGCGCAATTTGAAATGGTCCGTCTCGGAATTGGCCTGTATGGAATTGCCGTGGAAGCAGAAGACCGGAAACACTTCCGCAACGTGAGTACACTGCGCACGACCATTTCTCAATTGAGACAAGTGAACGCGGGAGAAACAATCGGGTACAGCCGGAAAGGTGTTGCCACAGAAAACATGATCATCGCAACAGTTCCTATTGGTTATGCCGATGGATTGCACCGGGTGCTGAGCAACGGAAAAGGAAAAATGTGGATCAACGGAAAAGCCGCGCACATCGTAGGCAACGTGTGTATGGATATGTGCATGCTCGACGTAACCGGGATCAACTGCAAAGAAGGCGATGATGTGATTGTGTTCGATGATGAACATTCGATCGAAGACCTGGCGAAAGATATGGGCACGATTTCGTATGAGGTGTTGACGAATGTGAGTCCGCGGGTGAAAAGGGTGTATTGGCAGGAGTAGGTTCGGTAATACCTTAAAGGTTTTACGTATGAATCACGTGATCCTCGGTAAAACCTTTAAGGTATTACCGAACCTCCTCCACCTGTTTCTCGATTCTCCCGATCAACGCATCTTTCTCCGCGAGAACTTTCTTCACGTAATCCAAAACCACATCCGTTGATCCATTGGCGTGCTCGAGTTCCGAGAGCCAATCCGTAAGTTGTTTTTCACCGGCCAGAGCCACCGAAGATTTCATCCGGTGTGCAACCGTTTTCAGCGTGCTCATATCGCCCGTGGTTGCGGCTTTTTGCATGCGCGCAAAATCTTCGGGGAACGATTTCAACATCATCACGAGCATTTCCAGCTCGAATTCTTTGTCGCCCGACGCAAGTGCTTTCAGCGGCGTGCTGTACTCCTGCACATCCGGGTCGGGTTGCTTTACATCATCCGGACTGCTGCTGATGGAACGAACGATTTTGTAGTACAGATCTTTCGAGCGGTACGGTTTCGTCATGTAATCGTTCATGCCCAGCGCGAGACATTTTTCTTTTTCTCCCGAAGAAGAATGCGCGGTGAGTGCAATGATCGGTGTGGTGATGTGCATCCGGTTGCGGATGTACGTCGTGGTGTCGTATCCATCCATTTCGGGCATTTGCAGATCCATCAGGATCACGTCGAACTTTTCTTCCTTCAGCACTTCTACTGCCGCGCGGCCATTCGATGCGAGTGATGCCGTAAATCCGAAATCGCGGATGAGCCGTAAAGCAAGCTGCTGGTTCAACGCGTGATCTTCCACGAGCAACACATGCACGTGACCGGGATGTTCAATCGGTTTCAACGCAACATCCACCTGTTGCACCATGCCAGCGTCAATCCGTTCAACAGGAAGAATGACTTCGAAACGCGAACCGATTCCTTCGGCGCTTTGCACACTTACCGTTCCGCCCTGGAGTTCAACGAGGTCTTTCACGATCGTTAATCCCAATCCCGTTCCGCCGAATTTTCTATTTGCAGAAGCAGACGCCTGCGTGAACGGATCAAAGATCATTTCAAGTTTTTCCTTCGGAATGCCAATGCCGGAATCTTCAATCCAGAAGAGTAATGAAAGCTGGCGTTCGGTTTCTGCTTTGATGTCGCAGCCGAAGCTCACAAAACCTTTACTGGTAAACTTCACGGCATTGCCCACGAGGTTCACGAGTATCTGCGTGAGACGTAGATCATCGCTTACCACGTATGCAGGAACATTCTCCGAGCAGGTCCACGAAAATTTAATTCCCGCCTGGTCTGCTTTGGGAGAAAGAAGAATATGTGCTTTGCGCATAACATCGCGTACGTTAAACACGCGGCGTTCAAACTCAATTTTTCCGGCTTCGATCTTCGCGATGTCGAGGATGTCGTTGATCATCGCCGTGAGATTTTCCGTGGCCATGCCAATCGCGTCGGTATACTCGTCCTGCTCGGTGGTGAGACTTGTTTTCTTGAGCAGTTCCGTGAATCCGCCAATGGCGTTCATCGGCGTGCGCAACTCGTGACTGATGTTCGCCACGAAACGGTCTTTGGAGATCAGCGCTTCCTCGGCAAGTTTTTTCGCTCCGCGCAATTCTTTCTCCATCATGTAACGGCCGGTAATTTCCACGTTACTCGAAAGCACGAACGGATTTCCTTCCGGGTCTGAAAGACGAATGTTACTGTACATCCAGATCGTTTCTTCACCGTTGCGGAGGATCATGCGCATGAGGCCCGAGTGCATGCCGTGCCGCCTGATCTCATTCATGTACTCGTCGAACTCGCTGTTGTAACGTTCCGGAACCAGGCTGCGTATTTGTCTTCCGATGAGTTCTTCGGGTTCGTACCCGAGTGTATGCGCGCCGGAAGGATTGATGGAGAGAATAATTCCGTCGAGATCGTGCATACAGATCATGTGCTGCGAATACTCGAACAGGCTCCGGTATTGTTTTTCTGCGACACGCATTTCTTCTTCGATGCGTTTGCGTTCGGTAATGTCCTGGATGGTTCCGAACAAATTGGTGACCCAACCATTTTCACCTTCGTTGGATTGACCGGTGATGTAGAGGTAACGCGTTTGTCCTTGCGAAATCACGCGGCAATCCAGTTCGAACGGTGATCGCCTGCGGATAATATCTTCTACCGATCTCCGTACAACCGGAAGATCTTCGGGATGAATGTAACTGAACACGTGGCTCACCGGGATCCGTTCGGCATACGTAATGCCCAGTGTTCTGCACATTTCTTCGCTGCAGTACATGTAATCGTTTCCAACGAACCATTCCCAGCTTCCGATCTTGGCCTGGCGTTGTGCAGCCTTCAGCATTTCGCGGCTGCGCTGAAGTTCTTCGCTGGTGTTTTTACTTTCGGTAATGTCTTCCTGGATGGTGATGAAATATTCGATCTCGCCCTGTTCGTCTTTCAATGGCGTAACGTGCATCTGCAGCCAGACTTCGGTTCCGTCCTTCCGGTAATTCAATATCTCATCGTGGAATGCTTCGCCACTTTGTTTTTTCTGCCGGATGCGTTTGATTGTTTCCTCATCTGTTTCCACGCCCCGCAACATGGATGGTTGCTGCCCGATAATTTCGTGGGACTCGTACCCGGTGATCCTCGTGAACTCTTCATTCACCCATTCCACAACGTCGTCTTTGTCGGTGATCATCACAATGGCATTGGCGCGACTGGCCACCATCGCGAGAAGTTGTTCGCGTGTTAAACGTTCTTCGAGTACGGCGCGCGTCTGGTCGAGTGCGCGGTTCCGTTCTTCAATTTCTTTGGAAATTTTAACCAGGCGCCCTTGTACCAGTCGTGTTCCCCACGAAAGACAAAAAACGAGTACGCCACCGAGGAACATACGCAGGAGAAATTTCGCCGTATTTATTTCCGGGTCTTCGGTGGCAATAACCACGAGACAGGCCAGGGCAAATCCCGAGAAGAGATAGATCAGCAGATCGCGCGTGGTGCGGAAATACATGCTGCAGATCACGTACACGCCGATGTAGGTTAACGCGTCGTCGAAACTGAACTTGTTCTGGTAGCACAGAAACGACGAGAACATGATGAGCGTGGCAATGGCCACATAGGCCATCCAGCGGACCACCGGGCGGCTCAGGGTAAACACGATGG
>DATHKF010000657.1:0-5282 GCA_035489505.1 Bacteroidia bacterium
TAATGCAAGGTTGTTTTCCACGCTTCCGATGCTGTCGGTATAACCGTTAATCTGCACAGTCATGTGTGCGTTACGCTTCATGTTTGCAACGATTGAATCGAGTGAAGGATAGTATTCCTTTTTGATTGTGCTCAGATCAGGGTCGAAGTAAATGACCGGGGGCAAAAACGTTGTTGATGAACCGTTGACCGGTACCAACTCGAGATCATCGATGAAGTAATAGCAATAGAAAAATTCATTGCCTTTGTTTTTGCTGGTCAGAGGCATGGATGTGCTTCGCCATTCATCCGCGAAGTGACCGACGATCAAACTTTTTTCGCCACCAATCGCAGTGAAATCCACACTGACCTGGACCCAGTCGTTGACCATGGCAGATTGATTCGTTTTCAGGATCGTGATCCGTCGATATTGTCGGTGATGCGGAGGATAACAATTGGTATCCGTTATGAGTTTGACATAACTCGTATCCCAGAATTCAACCTCCAGCGAATTCAATGCGAATTTGCTTTTAGCACTGACGCGAAGCCACATCGACAGCCGGTAGTTTTGTCCGGCCCTGAGTGGTTCTTTGAACGCTACACCAACGAATTCGCGGTGTTTGGAATTTTCCATGAAAATGCCCGCATATCCGTTACCTGTCCGGGCTTTCACTTCTTTATTGAAAACGGAAGAGCCGCAGTGTGCATGTTTGCCATCGCTGTTCAAATAGTCTGATTCTCCATAGCCAGGAGAATACCAGCCAACGATGTTGTGAAAATCAAATGTATCGATTGGAGGATTGGGCAACCTGTATGAAGAATCCACATGTTCCAGCCCCGGATTCACGATCAGGTTTTGTCCGTTCAGAACAGATGTGCAGAAGATCAGTATGAAAACAGGGCAGCGTTTCAACATGGTTCTCAAATCAACGGAATTCATGCGTAAATATTGTGAAAATTTATCACAGAGAGCTCAGAGGTATTTCACAAAGGTCACTGAGCCATGTATTGAAGCACTCAGTGAACCTCTGTGAAAACCACTCAGTGTGCCCTGTGGTTAATTTTTTATGAGCGTAGCGAATTGCCATGGTAAAATCACCCGGGTCAGGAAATTTCTTTCCACGCCAGTGCCGCAGCGCCAAGTACAGCCGCATTTTCGGGCAACGCAGAAAGTTCGATGCTCACTTTTCCCGCATAATTGCGCAGGAGATATTGGTTGAAATATTTTCGCGTAGGAACCAGGATCGTATCTCCCGATCGCGCGACTCCACCGAAGAGATAGATATGCGAAGGACTTGTAATGCATACGGCATTCGCGAGGGCCAATCCCAGTTTGCGTGCAATTTCATCGATGATCGCTTTTGCGGTTTCATCACCGGCTTCGGCTGCCTCGGCAATCATACGTGCAGTGATTTTTTCAATGCTGGTTACGCCCGCAATGGTTTTTCCGGAACGGATGGCATCGTGTGCGCTCCACACAACGCCCGTTGCGGAAACATACGTTTCAAGACACCCTTTTCTTCCGCATCCGCATTGACGTCCGCCTTCTTCAATGATGACGTGGCCGAGTTCGCCGGCAAATCCATCGTGACCATAAACCACTTCGTTGTTCACCACAAATCCGCTTCCGAGTCCTGTGCCGAGTGTGACGAGCAAAAAGTCTTTGACAAATTTCGCGGCACCAAAAATCATTTCACCTAAGGCTGCAGCGTTTGCATCGTTGGTGATGACGGTCCGTTTGCCGGTTGCCTGCACAAGCATTTCCGCCAATGGAATAATTCCTTTCCACGGCATGTTGGGTGCGTGTTCGATGCAACCTGAAAAGTAATTTGCGCTTGGCGCACCAATCCCGATTGCGAGAATTTCGGTGGCGCATTTGACCTGTCCTTTTTTCAAAATGATCTCGATGGCCTGCACATACGCTTCCGGTGTCGCGAATGCCGTTGTAGAAATCGTTTCGGTGAAAAGAATGTTTCCGTCTTTATCGACGATGCCGATTTCTGTGTTGGTGCCCCCGATGTCGATGCCTGAAACTAATGTCATCATATGCTGATAAATTAATGTGCTGATTTGCTAATGTGTTGGTTGTCCGCCTTCGGCTCCGCTCAGTATGACAACGTGTTTCGAAGACGATTGTCAGACTGAGCGGAGCCGAAGGCGGACAATTATTTCAAATAAGAATCAGCGTCAAGCAGTACATTCTTTTCATGTTGATACAACGCATAATTAAACCCTTTCTGCAACCCATACGCGCCGTGTTCACCGGTTTTGCTGATCGCGAGAATGCCCACCTGGAAATCGCGGAAGTTGGCGTGCTTCTTCACAATGCGGCGTATCGCTTCTTCGCAGGCATCCTGCGGTGTTGCACCGCGACGCATTTCTTCCACAGCTACGTGCGAGGCAAGCGTACGCAAAACAGTTTCACCCAAACCGGTGCAGGTTGCAGCGCCCACATCACCATCGACAAATAAACCGGCGCCGATGATCGGAGAATCGCCAACGCGCCCGTGCATTTTCCACGCGAGTCCGCTCGTGGTACACACTCCGGCCATTGCGCCATCCTGGTCCATGCAGAGCAAACCGATCGTATCGTGATTTTCAATATTGATGATCGGCTTGTAGTTTTTTTCTTTGAGCCATTCTTTCCAGGCTTTGTCGGTTTGTTCGGTGCGTGTGTTCGGGAGTTGTTTGATGCCCAAAGATTCTGCAAACAATTCTGCACCGCGACCAACCATCAACACATGCGGAGTTTTTTCCATCACGGCACGCGCGAGCGAGATCGGGTGTTCGATACCCTGCACAAAGGCAACGCTGCCGGCTTCTCCACCACCTTGCATGATGGACGCATCGAGTGTTACAATTCCGTCGCGGTCAGGAAATCCACCAAGCCCAACGCTCGTGTTGTTCTTGTCGGCTTCGATTACCCACACACCGCGTTCTGCAGCATCGAGTGCGTTGCCACCGTCTTTCAGGACTTTGACCGCTGCTTCATTCGCAGGCATGCCGTGGCTCCACGTAGAAATCACGATCGGAAGTCCGCGTGTGCTGTGCGGATTAATCTTCACCACTTTGGGTTCTTCTTCAGCGCGGAGTTTGGAAGAAAAGCCGGCGAACAACGTAGCGAGAGCGGTGGTGCGGAGGAAAGTTTTGCGGTTGATGGGATTCATGTTAATGTGCTAATTAATTAATGTGCTAATTTGCTAACGCGGTTGTCGGAGATAGAAAGTAATAAGAGGGTTTCGTGTTGTTTCGGTGCGTTGGGTTGTGCGCATTAGCATATTTGCAAATTAGCACATCGGCACATTATTTCGTTTTAATGGTTATTTCATCCGCAAAAATCCAAGCGGGTTTTCCTTCACCGGGATGGCCTTGCGGACAAACTTTTTGTGCAGTGGCAAGCACACGGACATAACGACCTGTTCCTCCTGTCATGCCAATCCGGGCGACATGCGGTCCGGGAGCTTTGCCACCCGGTGCAACGTAGTCAGGTCTGATGACTCTCGCCATTTCCCGGAGCGTGTCGTTCTCGACAACAATCCTGATCATGGATGGCAGGAATATCCAGGCGTTTTCATCGTCAAGAAAACCAATGTACACCGAGTCAACATTCATTTCCTTCCCGAGATCGATCGTTACTTCCATGTCCACGCCTTCAAAACCCTGCCACAATCCCGTTCTGAAATTTGTGGTGCCGGTCATTCCGTCGATCAATGCGCGATCGCCACCAGCGGCGTATTGCGGTGCGTAGGCGTAACGGATGGCAATGCTTTTCCACGCCGGCGCTTTGAAGAATTGCGCAGTGGCAGTATCGCTGCGTGCTCCGTTTCCGAAAGCATACATGTCAATGGTGCTGTTTTCGGAAATGGTAATCGGCCGCACAAATTTTGTCCAGGCCTGGTTGTTCACGCGGTAATAAATGTCGTTGGTCGCGTCGATGGTTTTCATGCCCACCGTGAGTTTATCCGTGAAAGTGCGTGACGTAACACCGGTGATCCACGGGGTGACCACCGTTTCATCATGGATCCAGGCAAACGTTGAATTATTGATTACGCTTTGGCGCTCGCTCTGTTTTTTCACATCAATCGTTTGGCCGGACAAAATCTCGCTGTATGGAAGCGTATGCGAGCCGATTGGATTCTTGTTCAAAATGAATGTGTACGGGTTGTCCAGTGCGGCATGCCGTGCCCTGAGCGTGAATGTTTTTCCGTTTTCAAGATGAAACTGAACGCTTGCAAATTGTGGCGATCCGATTGTGAATTCGGGCGATCCCGGCGTGATCGGATAAAATCCGGCAGAACTCAGGACATACCATGCGCTCATTTGTCCGCAGTCTTCATTGCCGCACAACCCATCGGGCTTGTCGGTGTACAATGTGTTGCAGATCTTGTGAACAAGTTCCTGCGTTTTCCAATCTTCATTCAACACCGTGTACAAATACGCCATGTGATGACTGGGTTCATTGCCTTGCGCATACTGACCGATCAATCCGGTGATATCCGCCTGTTCACGTCCGCTGGTCTGCGATGAAGCGCTGAACAAGCTGTCGAGATGCGCTTCAAATTTTTCAGGATCACCGTGTAGTCGCAATAGTCCGAGAGGATCGTGCTGAACGGCGAGACTGTACTGCCACGCATTGGCTTCGGTGTAATGAAAATTCACTTCTGCCGGAGCAAACGGAGTGACAAATGAATTGTTCATGCGTGCTTGCAAGAATCCGGTTTCCGGATTGAAAAGATTTTTCCAGTTGTTCGAGCGACGCGTAAAATAATTTGCACCGGCCGTGTCATTCATGCGCTGCGCACATTGTGCAATGCACCAATCATCATACGCATACTCCAGCGTCTTCGAAACGGATTCACTTTCTCCTTCCGCAGGAATAAATCCACACTTGCGGTACGGTTCAAGGCCGGAGCGGTTTTCCATCGCTGATGCTTTCATGGCTTCATACGCAAACGCCGTGTCAAATCCGGTAATGCCTTTCATCCACGCATCGGTAATAACCGACACGCTGTGATAACCAATCATGCAATCCGTTTCATTCGAAGAAAGTTCCCATACCGGTAAACGTCCGCTTTCTTTGTACTGCTGGAGAAAGGTGTTGATGAAATCGCCCGTTCGTTTTTGCTGTACAATCGTGAACAGCGGATGCAAGGCGCGGTACGTATCCCATAATGAAAATACCGTGTAACGCTGGTGAACCGTATCGCGGTAGACTTTGTGATCCATGCCCTGGTAATCGCCATTCACGTCGCAGTACACGTTCGGTGCAATGAAACAGTGATAAAGCGCGGTATAGAAAATCGT
>DATHKF010000658.1:0-2826 GCA_035489505.1 Bacteroidia bacterium
GGGATGTTTTTGAAACCGTATTCACAATCGGATCGGTTCACAAAGGCACAATCGTGAGCTTAAACGACAAAGGCGCTGTAGTACAGCTTCCTTACGGAGTTGAAGCGTTCTGTCCAACCAAACACCTGATGAAAACAGAAGGTGGAAATGCGAAACTGGAAGAGACAATCGACTTCAAAGTGCTTGAATTCAATAAAGAGTCTAAGAAAATCATCGTTTCACACCGTAACACGGAAGAATCGATCGCAATCGAAGAAAAAGATGGTGGTCCACGTGGTGCAGTGAAGAAAGATGCGAAGTCTGGCGACGAAACCAAGAAGGCTGTCAAGAAAGTAAAAGACAGCATGGAAAAAACAACACTTGGTGATGTGTCTGCGCTTGCTGATTTGAAATCAGCCCTTGAAAACAAGGAGCAAGGCGAGAAAGACTAAATGCGATTGTCCCGGACGGTGCCTCCTGCCCGGGCCAACTAAAAACTACGCCATGGTTTTTAGTTTTGATCCCTCCCGAAATACCATCGGGAGGGATTTTTCTTTTAAGAAAACCTTCCCACTATTCAAGTTTTTGTTTAAAATTTCAACAAAAAAATTTGCGATTTAAATTTAATCGTTAATTTTGGTATTAATATTTAATTGATAGTAGTGTATATTATTTATTTATTTGTACAAACGTTTGTAAACGACTATTTGAGCTATGGCACAGTATTGTATCGATTGCGGGGAGAATCTTAATGGAAGGGCTGACAAGAAATTTTGTTCAGATCTCTGCAGAAACAATTTTAACAATAAGCTGAACAGCGACACCAACAATTACATGCGCAACATCAATAATGTACTGCGCAAAAACCGGCGCATCCTCGCCGATCTCGCACCTAACGACAAAGCAACTGTTCACATCGATAAACTCACCGAGAAGGGACTCCTCTTTTCCTATTATACCCACATGTACCGCACGCGTAAAGGAGATCAGTATTTCTTCTGTTACGAATACGGTTATATCCGCCATTCCAATGATTTTGTGACCATCGTTATGCGCCGCCCTGCCGGTGATAAGGTCACAGAGAAGATCATGCCTGAAACTTCACTCAGCGCAATCGCGTAATAACAACAATTAACGCTGGACCGTTGATAAATCGAACGGGAGTGACTAATATTAACTTATTAGTTACGTTTCTTTATTGAGGAATAAAGCAACTTGTTTATGATGAAGAAAGGGATTGTCGCGATTGCGGCACTGATGAGTTTTACCTGTACCACCGTGATGGCGCAGGAGCCCGTTTTTATGACTGTTTGCAGACCCGTGTCGCCGTTGAACGATAGCGCGGTTTGCTACGTGGTCAAAACCGACCAGATCTATGCAGAAGGGCTGGATACAGTTCCCCAGATCATTTTCTGGCGCCGGGTCATGACATTGCCTCCGGATTCGGGGCTGATCAGCCGCATGGGAGAACGGACAATCTATGCCACATGGTCTACTGCCGAATGGGACAAGCTGGGTGAAACCAAACAAATGGCTTACCGCGACAGTATCCGTAAAACATACGGGTTGAGTGATTCGGTCCGGATCCTATTCACGGCGGGAAAAAGCGACTTCTACAATCCTTCGGTGGTTATCGCGGATATATACCGCGCAGTTCCCTTGTTCATGCAGGAAGGCGTTGACCCGTTTTATGCGCAGGCCATTTTGCTGATTGAAAGTCCGGGAAAAGTGAGAAAGTCCAATGCCGGAGCAATGGGAGCTTTCCAGCTTATGCCCAGTGTCGCACGCAGCATGGGGCTCAAAGTGAACAAGAAAGTAGATGAGCGTAAAGACTTCGATAAATCGTCGTGGGCGGCCGCAAAACTGATCAAGACCGTTTGTATTCCCCAGGTAAATAAAATGCTCACAGCGCGCGCCATTGCGTACGATTCTACTGATCTCTGGTACCGCCTGCTGGTGCTTCACGTATATCATGCCGGAGCCGGTAACGTGGGTGCGGCCATGAACGTGATCCAGCCAACCACCGGAGGAATGTGGCTTGTTCAGCGTTTATGGGTGACCACCGCCGCCAATTTTGGAAATGCATCTCAGAATTATTCCCAGCTCGCCGTTTCTGCAATGATCGAAATGGATATGGTATTGAAGAAGGAAATTGCGGTCACGCGACCACCTGATCCCGAAATCAAGGAAAAATAGCCCGTTGATAAAAACCCTTCCCCCACGGAAGGGTTTTTGCATTATTTAACCATTTGGAAATAATATATTTACGTTACCAAAACCGCCCCCCATGGGTTCTCTTTACAAGAACTGCACCTTTGCTTTCCTGTTATCAATTGCGCTGGTCTTCCCCGGTAAAGCTTATTCACAGGTAGTCATTAACGAGTATTCCTGCGCCAACATCAGTGCAACCGTCGACAATTATGGTGATTACAGCGACTGGGTTGAGCTTTACAATGCAGGCAGCGCTACGGTGAATCTCACCGGCTATCACATGAGTGATAACGTGAATAACGTAATGAAGTGGGCATTCCCCAGCGGATCGCTGGCACCGGGCGCCTTCATCCGGGTTATTTGCTCTGGTCGCAATATTGTAAGCGGAATCTGGTTTCACACGAGTTACAAAATGACCCAGTGCAAGCCCGAGGAAATTGTATTCTCCGATGCAGCAGGAAATATTCTCGATTCCATTACGCTGAAGCGAAATCAAACGAATCATTCCTGGGGACGCACAACGGATGGAGCGCCTACCTGGAGCGTGTTTATGACTTCCACGCTGGGGGCGAGTAATGGAACTTCCACACCGTACAATGCATACGCCACAACACCGGCGCTCAGTGTTCAGCCTGG
>DATHKF010000659.1:0-5035 GCA_035489505.1 Bacteroidia bacterium
ATGCCTTCGATATACAGGATATCACCGAGCAGTACTTTCTCGAGACGATATTCCGTTTTGACAAAAATGTAATTCCTTTCCGGAGGCGTTTCCTTTTTTCCTGTGATGTTACTTTGCGCAGCATCCACGGCCTGTATGAACCGCTCGAATGTAAACGGCTTGAGCAGGTAATCGGTCACGCGCAGCTCAAACCCCTTCAGCGCATATTCATTGTACGCAGAGGTAATAATTACTTCGCTGGTAATGTTCACCGACTCGAGCAATTGAATTCCCGAAAGTTCATCCATGCGGATGTCGAGAAAAATGACATCCACCGGATTCGATCTCAGGAAGGAAAGCGCTTCAATGCCATTGTCGAACGCATTGAGCAATGTCAGGAACGGCAGCTTCTGCACATAACTCCGTGTGCGTTCCATCGCGAGCGGTTCGTCTTCAATAATGATGCAGCTCAGGTTCATCGGCTTACTTCCAGGTGGACAAGGTACGTGTTGTTGGTGTTTTGTATGTCGAGGGAATGATGCCCGGTATACAGCAGTTCAAGCCGCTTCCGGATCAGTTCATTGCCTAGTCCGCCCGTTTCGGGTGCGCGTTGTTCCCGGACAATGATTTCATTTCGGCATTCAAAAACAATTCGTTCCGGTTCAATGCGGATATCTATTTCAATGGCGCGGTCTGTTTTTTTATTCTCCGCGTACTTGAATGCATTTTCAATGAACGGAATGAAGAGCATGGAAGCAATTTTACGTTCACCCGGATCGCCGGTGATCGTACACGACACGAAGTTATTGTTGCTTGTACGGATCCGCTGCAGCTCGATGTATTTTTCAATGTAGGCGAGTTCCTGCGAGAGAAGAATTTCTTCCTGTTGGGTTTCGTACAGCATGAAGCGCAGAATGTCTGAAAGCTTGTTGAGGTACAGCGACGCTTTCTCCGGGTCTTTGAGGATCAGTACATCAATGTTGTTGATCGTGTTGAACAGGAAATGCGGATTCAGCTGCGCTTTGATCAACAGCAATTCGGTTTCATAATTCTTTCGTGCGAGTTCTTCCTTAAGCCGGATGTCGCCGTACCACGTAATAAATCCTTTCATGACCAGGCCAATGACTCCATTGACAATTGCGATGAACGTCAGGAATACGAGGAAGGCCAGGACCGCGCCATATTCCGACCAGAAATTGATTGGTACATTTCCATCTAATGTGAAAATAGCAAGTCCGGCTCCGGCGGCGATAACGCCGGCAATCAATGCACCGGTAAAAAAGAAAAGTATTTTTTTACGCGTGAGATACCGGTTGAACAGAATGGAGTAGAAGGAATAGAACCCGATTGCACCGGGAACAATGGCCACCGGAATCATGAGTGTGATCCACGTAACGAACGCTTCGCCGAGATCAATGGTGGCTTGGCTGCCGCGAACTTCCGCCACGAATATTCCGAAGAAAATCGTGAGCAGCAGGAGATACAACATCCAGTATCCAACGTGAAGCAATACAATAACAGGTTTTCTCATGCGCTGAAGCGAAGTTACTCAGCCTTTTTCTCTTTTGCCGGTATAGAGAAAGTAACCCGCAATGATGAACAAAAGAAAATAGCCCGTTGACCATGCGGCGATATTGACTGTAGGAGGAACTCCCTGGTTTTTGCTCAGGAACTGCAGGCCGCTGTACGAATACGGAATTACGTAGCCGTATTTCCACTGTAGTCCGATCAACGCCGCGATCAATAACGCGATTCCTGCACCAAGCGGAAGGAGAAAATTCCGGAAATGCAGACTGAGCAGGTATTGCAGTCCAACGATTGGAAGACAGCACACGAAGTACTGTGCGTTCAGTTGAAGCGACGGCCAGAAAGGATAGGGCTGAACCGGAAACGGAATATCGGCGAAGAAAAATCCGGGAATAATTCCCGCAAGATAAATTCCCACGTTGAACAGAATAAAAAACTGCGCAAGCATTATGAGAATTACGATGAGTTTTGAAAAGTAGACCACGGAAAAATGCTGCGGTGTGGTATGAACCTGTTTCCACGTGTTGTTGCGGAATTCGTTTTGCGTGACGAGGCTGGTTGTGAGAATTACACCCATGGGCAAAAGAAATATCGCCATGAATTGCCAGCAGTTCATGATCAAATGATCCCACATCTCCGTGGACGTATTTGACTCGTAGAGATCTTCCGACTGAACAATGCGCGCAATGAGAAAGATCACCGGGATAAAAAATCCGCCAAGGATCACAAGCCACGATCCCGCAGTTCTTTTTTTCTTGAGCCATTCGCTCAGCAGGCTCCGGAAGAATATTGTGTTCATGGCTTTTGAGAATTGGTCATGTGCATGAAAATACTTTCGAGGTCATTTTTCACCGGGCTGATGGCGTACACATCTATTCCTGCGTGCACGAGATTGCGGTTGAGCAACGCAATTTGTGCGGGTGCGATCAACGGCGTTACTACTTTGTTGTGTTCAAGCGATGCCGGAATATTTTGCTTTTCGCAAATATCCAGTGTACGTTGCGGATCACTCGTTTCCAATTGCAGGAATGAAGCCGACTCCTGTTTCTGCATGAGTTCACCCAATGTGCCTTCGAAAACCATGCTGCCACGATTGATTATTCCAACGTGTGTAACCAACTTTTCGATTTCAGCGAGCAGGTGACTCGACACCACAATGGTAATTCCGTGATCCGCATTCAGGTTACGAAGCAGGCTGCGCATTTCAAGTATTCCATTCGGATCAAGACCGTTCGTGGGTTCGTCCAGCACCAGCAGTGCCGGTTTGTGCAGCAGCGCGATCGCAATACTCAAACGCTGTTTCATTCCCAGGGAAAAGGCCCCGGCTTTTTTCTTTCCCGTATGCGAGAGGCCAACAAGCGCGAGTACGTCACTGATCCGCTCTTTGCGGGTTCCATAAATTTTTCGGAATACTTCGAGATTTTCGCTGGCAGAAAGCTGGCCATACAGCGAGGGAGTTTCGATCAATGAGCCGGTTGTACGCAGTATTTCGATACGATTCCGGTGAAAATCTTTTCCCGAGATCAGTATTTCTCCCTGTTGATTTTTCAGCAAGCCCAGTAACAGCTTCAGCGTCGTGGTTTTTCCGGCACCATTCGGACCCAGGAATCCGTAGATACTTCCTTGAGGAACGTGAAGGTTGATATTGTCGAGAATGAGTTCATTCGCCGAATACCGGTAAGAGAGATTGTTTGTCTGAATGCAGTAGTTCATTTTCGGCCGATTCAATGTAAACCTGTGGCTAAACTATCTCTCCGAATTAACTTCTGAAATTCCGATTGGCAACCGGGCCGTTTTTGTCTGCAAAACTGTCCAAACAACCGTTTAACACTTTCTCCTCTCTTTGCACCACCACAACCTGAAATAATGTTTACGTTTGCAGGTATAGCCATGAAGTTTTCCAGGTCTGTTTGTGTTGCGCTGATTTTTGTATTTTCCTTCGTGATTTCACTTGCGGGGCAAGACAATCCGCGCAACGAAACATATCACGTTGGAGTTTCCGGCGCTTACGGATTTCTCTGGGCGCATCACAAATACATGGAGCATCTTTTGGTGAAGCATGTGTATGCGGTGGAGCTGGATGTCTGGAAACAAACTACCGGCAACCGTTACTGGCATGAGCCGTTTCATTATCCGCAGGTTGGAATAGCGGCGACCAGTATTTCATTGGGAGATCCGCAACGTTTGGGAACCGGCCTTGGACTTTACCCGTTCATCAATTTTCCTTTGGGGAAAAAAGAACGGAACCTGAAAATGCATTTCAGGATCGGCTGGGGCCTCGGTTGGGTAACGAAATCATTTGACCCGGAAACCAATCACAAAAACAACGCGATCGGTTCGAAGTTCAACGCCTGCATGGATCTCCGGTTTGATTTACGCTGGAGGATCAGCGATGCTTTCCAGGTGCAATCGGCGATTGGTATGACGCATTTTTCCAATGGCGCTTTGAAATTTCCAAACCTGGGAATCAACCTGCCCATGATCAACGTGGGCGTGCACTACAGGATCGGGCAGGGAAACGGAGATTGTAAAAATGATGCGTACGATACGAACGATAGTTTAAGAAATGATTCGCGATGGCACATCACCGTTCAGGTGGCAGGCGGAGCAAACGCCCTTGAAGTTGCAAACCCCAAACGGTACGGCGTGTTTAATATTCTCTCGTGCATGATGAAGCAAACTTCGACGCGACATCGTTTTGGTTTTGGTGTCGATGTGATGTGGAGCGGAGCCATTCGTGAAAAACGTGAAGCCCGGGGCGGGCAGGTGAGTGTTGCCGGAAATATTCAGCCCGGAATAAAATTCTGCTACGAGCTGGTTTTAGGACGGATGTCGTGGCCGTTTGAAGCCGGAATTTATCTTTACTCTCCATACATGGAGCATGGAATTATGTACAACCGATACGGGGTGCGTTACCAGTGCAGCGAACATTTGGTTGCGCAGGTGAGTTTGAAAACAAATCTCTTTGCAGCAGAATACTGGGAAGTTGGCGCAGGCTGGCGTTTTTGACACATGAAAAAACAGCGGACATATTTCTTTTTATTCATCGCATTGGCGTTGTTGCAAACCACCTGCAAAAAAGAGAACATGTGCGATTGTCTCAAGCGTACGGGCGACGTGATCACCGAAGACCGCGAAGTTCCGTTTTTCACGAGTGTGTACGTGGAAGACAATGTGAACCTCGTGTTCACTGAGGATCCAACGGTTACACATGTGACTGTTGAAGGTGGAGAAAATATTCTTCCGCTCATCCGCACCGAAGTGGTGGATGGAGAATTGCGCATCCGGAACGACAACACATGCAATTTCACCCGGCGCTACAACATTCCTGTAACCGTTTATATCCAGGCCACACCCGATCTCAAACGCATCACGACAATCGGGACCGCTTTGATTTCGAATACCGATACGTGCACAGCGGATTCATTGGAACTTGTCGTGAAAAGTTCCGGTGATATCAACTTCACGGTAAATTCCGTGTATACGAACATATACGAACAAAGTGCAGGAGATATTACTTTGCACGGAC
>DATHKF010000660.1:0-3538 GCA_035489505.1 Bacteroidia bacterium
CACGCAGGCCGGATGTCCGGGCGATGACGGAACGGCAACGGCCACACAAATCGGAGGTACGCCACCGTATTCATACCTGTGGAACACCGGTGATACAACTTCGCAAATCACCGGACTCGTTCCGGGCACTTATACGTGTACCATTGTTGATGGAGCCGGATGTACGTTTGTGTCGAGCATTGTCGTCACGGGCATAAGTTCATTGAATCCTGACGCAGGTATATACGTGACCATTACGCAGGGACAATCGACCATGCTGAACGGAACCGGCGGACAAAACTACAGCTGGTCTCCAAACACGGATCTGAGCTGTACTACGTGTCAGAACCCGATTGCAACTCCAACAGTCACCACGACCTACACGTTAACGGTTTACGATTCACTCGGATGTTTCCAGATCGATACGGTTACCGTGTTTGTGGATATATTCTGCGGAGAAGTTTTCGTACCAAATGCGTTCTCACCCAACGGTGACGGACAAAACGACGTATTGTTTGTACGGGGAGCCTGCATTGTAACCATGGACTTCTACGTCTTCAACCGTTGGGGCGAGCAGGTCTTCCACTCCACTGATCTGACTACCGGTTGGGATGGTTCATGGCGTGGCGTTCCTTGCGAGAATGCGGTGTTCAACTATGTGTTGAAAGCTACATTGCTTGATGCAACGGAAGTAGAGAAAAAAGGAAATCTCTCATTGATTAAATAAGTCAAGGGAGTCAGAAAAAGTAAGCAAGTAGCAAGTGAACAAAAAAGTATCGTCATGAATAAGATCAAGTTGTTTTTACTGGGGCTTGTTGTGGTGCCGTTTGTTTCTTCGGCGCAGGACATTCACTTCTCGCAGATATCACAAACACCATTGTTGCTGAATCCTGCACAGGCCGGGCTCGCGCACCAGCTGATGGCGGTGATCAATTACAAAGACCAGTGGAGAAGTGTAAGCGATAATCCGTTTCAGACTATTAACCTGAGCGGCGATGCTGCCTTCATGGAAAATAAAAAGGGAAGTCACGTAGGATTGGGAGTGAATTTCTTCTCCGACAAAGCCGGTGATGGAGCCATGAAAACAACCACGGGACAACTGCATTTGTCGGGTGTCCTGGCCATGAATGACAACAGCTTTCTTTCTGTTGGACTTTATGGTGGCTTCGGTCAGCGCAGCCTGAGTTACAGCAAGCTCTATTGGGACAACCAGTACATCGGCGGAGCCCTTGATCTGAATGCGCCTTCGATGGAGCCGAGCACTTTCGCTAATCGCACTTATGTGGATGTGGGCGCAGGAGTGGCCTGGCACTACGGAACCGGTAACAACACCATCAGTTCGAATGATGCGTGGAACGTAACGGTTGGATTTGCGGTGCAGCACGTGAACACGCCCGTTTACACGTATTACGGAAATACGGATATGCGCTTACCGATGAAATTCGTTGCGCATGGAAATGGCGAGATCGGTATCAAGAACTACAGCCTGGTACTCGAGCCGGGTTATCTCGTAACGATCCAGGGTGGTCACCACGAGATCAACGCGGGTATGCTCGTGAAATACTGGCTGCAGGAAGCATCTGTGTATACCGGCAGAAAAAAACCGGCTGCGTTTGTTCTTGGAGGATATTACCGTTTCAGCGATGCGTTGAACGTAGTAGCCGCTTATGAAATGTATCCGTTCCGTTTGGGGTTGAGTTACGACATCAACCTGTCTAACTTAACTTCAGCGAGCCAGGCACGTGGAGGATTTGAAATTTCGCTGCGGTTTCTGATGGCCGACGACGGCAAGAGCAAGAACAAGAAGTTTTTCAATTGATCTGAAAACACCTTTGAGAAAAAGAACCACGCTCCGGCGTGGTTTTTTTGTGGGCGTTCCGATTTACTTCCGGATAAGCACGCGCCCGTTACGCAATGTTCCATCCGTAGTTTTCACTTCATAGATGAACATCCCGGAATGAGTCGATTCCCAATAAAAATTTGTGCTGTTGCCATTTAGTTTTTCCACGGCAATAAGCGCACCGTTCAAATCGAAAAAGGAAATATCCCACGACTGTCCAACCGGTACTTCGGTATTCACAGTTAGTGCACCGGAAATCCTGTCGTACGAAACCAAAATTCCGGCTTCACCATAACACAATACGTTGATGGATCTTTCTGACAGCGTACCGCCGCTCATGGAGACCACGCGGTAATAGTTCTTCGTGCCGCACATGGGACCTGCGTGCGTCCACGAATACGATTGCGAAAAAGTAGCGTCTCCGCAGATGCCCGGATACACGAATACCGTCGTAAACGTGATTGAATCTGTTGAATGCTGAATTTCAAGGTCAGCGCAGGTGTTGCCCGGACCAATCACCCAGTCGAGTTTTACTTCGATTCCGGTTTGGGTAGCCGTGAACGATTCTACATTGATCTGGCTCCGTGCTGTGTTGACCACAAACAGCAGCAGAAAAAGAAAGGAAAATTTCATCGCAGGATACATTGGTGTTGCCCACCAATAACGTTCTAAACGAACAAAAATTGTTCTTAAATCTCAGGCTGCTTTCTTGCCCTTGCCAATCCTTACCTTCTGATTTGCTATACGACGTTTTTTGTTGGATTTGACCTGCTTCACCAATTTATCCATTGCCGCCATATCTTTCTTACTCATCCTGGAAGGTCCTACGAGAAGATCAATATTCTTTGGTTCTCTAATGATTCCCATTTTTTTACGATTTAAAATACTGCATAACCAGTTTTGTTGCAGCTTCAGTTTCAATCATGAGATTATGTCCACCTACAAATGTCGCTCCCAAAGATTTCCGATAGTGATCTATGAGTTTTGTTTTAGACTGAAATGATATATATCCATCATTACCCATTTGGAATGACCTTAAGCAAGCAAATGCCACCAGGTTTCCAGGAACTCCGAGATACACCTTGCCTTTTCCTAAATTAAACGGCGCCGATTCCAATAAGTGCATATATAAATAACCTGGTCTGTCCTCCATACTTATCAGCCCTTGAATCACCAATGGATTGCCGGCAATCGTAAGCTTGTAAACACCTCTTTCAATTTGTTTAAATTCATGCCTCCAATCAAACTTCCATCCAGTTCTCTTTGTTACAATTTTCAAGTCTGGTACAGTGATGAGACTAATTTCGGTCTGGAAACTATCCCCGGTGGCAATATTTTCAATTGACCTGGTTAGTTTATCAATTTCGAAATCCAGCTTATACTTTACTTTTTTCACCACATTCAAATTTACGAAATATTGATGGTGAGTCAAAGCAATGGCTTCATCACTAAGAGGCTATTAACTCTTCTTCAACATCTCATCAAACACCTGCCACATTCTTTCGCCCGGCACAGGGGCCGTAATCGTGGTTGGCTCCAGCTTCACGGGGTGTTTGAACGACAAACTCCGCGCGTGCAGGTGAATCGATCCGTCCGGGTTCGAACGTTTTGATCCGTATTTCAGATCGCCTTTGATGGGACAACCCATCGCTGAAAGCTGCGCACGGATCTGGTGGTGACGACCGGTTAACGGATGAATTTCCATCAGGTGATAACGGT
>DATHKF010000661.1:0-3636 GCA_035489505.1 Bacteroidia bacterium
TGGCCTGCGTTGATGTACGTGAGCGTGCGGGTAACGGTATTGTAACGCGCAATGAAAAGCGTAATGAATTTTTCGCCTTTGCTGTTGCGGATGACTTTGTGATTGAGCTCGTGAACGAGTTCCGATAGATCGGTAATGTGACGCAGCAGGATCTGCAGGCTGGCCTGGAAATTCGACATCAGCAAAGCAGCCGGAACACCTTTCCCCGAAACATCAGCCACGCAAAATGCGACTTCATTTTCGTTGAGCTGAATGAAATCATAATAATCTCCGCCCACCGATTGGTGCGGGAGATAGATTGCATCCATATCCAGGAATTCGTTGTGCGGTAATTTTTCCGGGAACAACATGCGCTGTACTTCCCAGGCGAGTTCGAGCTCGCGGTGCATAGCGGCACGTTTCAGGTTCTCCCGGAAGAGTTTTTTATTTTCAATCGCTACTACGATAATGTTCGTGAGCGTTTGAACAAACGGAAGATGTTTGATCGAGGCACTCATGCCGTTTTCATCTTCGTTCAGGTCGCCAATAAGCACGTAGGCCAGGGGCTGCGCTTTGTGAAAAACGGGGATGATGATTTCGAATGAACGGTGCAAAGATTTCTGCGAAAAATCGACCGTGGTGATTTCTGAAATTCCTGCGAAATCTTTTTCCGGATCAATCTTGTTGAAATGGTCTGTATCTCCAAAACTCAGGAGGCGGTGCCAGCTGAGTCCATCGTGGCTGAACAGGACCAGTTTCCCGATGTTCAGTTTTTCTTTGACAATCGATTCGAAGATCGTCAGGAGTTCAGAAACCGGCTGGTTGTTGTTGATCGCTTTGGTAATATCAAGCAAGGAGTTCAACTTGAAATCCTTCATCCTGGGCGATCGCTGCTTAATTTCCGGGGCCTTTGCCATGCTTACGAAGATAGCCCAATAATCAGGGGCGCCTGGTTAAAATTAGACCAACTGATGGTGTGTTACGATCAATCGTATTCTATAGAAGAAATTCAGTCTGATTTTTTACCCAGGGACCTGAGTAAATCGGGCAGCTGACGCAGTGCTGCAAGCTCACGCCATTTGCTGCGCGCTTCTTCTGCCGGCGAACCGAAATACGTTTTACCACCCTCCAGCGATTTGCCAACGCCTGATGTGGCAAGCACAGTGGCGCCTTTCCCGATGACCACATCGCTGGTAATGGAAACACGTCCCCAGAGTGTAACGCGGTCTTCAATCGTGGTAACTCCTGCGATGGCTACACCGGCAGCGAACAAACACATTTCTCCGATCACGGTATCGTGACCAATGTGACAGAGGTTGTCAATTTTGGTGCCTTTCCCGATAACCGTGTCGGCTGTTACACCGCGATCGATGGTACAACCGGCTCCGATTTCAACGTCATCGTGAATCACAACGCGTCCGCACGTAAGTAGTTTATCGAAATGGTCCGCGCGTTTTTTGTAATAAAAAGCTTCACCGCCAACCGTTACATTCGGGTGAATGATCACGTTGTTTCCAATCACCGAATGGTCGGCGATAAACACTCCGGCTTTGATCACGCAGTCGTTGCCAATGGTCACGTCGCGACCGATATAGACGTTCGGATAGATGTCGGTGTTCTTTCCAATCTTTGCATCTCCCGCAACAGGCTGCAGGGAATGTCCTTTCAATTCGAAATGACGGATGAGCGCATTGAAATCGCGGAACGGATCATCCGAAACGATCAACCCTTTTCCGGGCGGGCATTCCACATCTTTGTTGATGAGAATGGTTGTGGCCGCACTCGCCAATGCTTTGTCGTAATATTTCGGATGGTCGACAAACATGATATCGCCCGCTTCAACGCGGTGAACTTCGTTCAGGCCGGTTACCAGGTGACTGGCATCACCAATGAACTTCGCGTTGATCAGGGAGGCAATTTCGGAGAGTTTGTGCGGCTTGATTTTCACGGGAAAGAATTTGGACGAAAATACGAAGTGTTGGGGCATAAGTAACAATCCCAAAACGAAAGGGACGCAAATTGCGTCCCTTTCGTTTTGCACGTACCCTTTATTAATTCAAAGCTGCAGGAAATATTTCCAGTTTTTCTTTAACCGGATCGGGTTGTGTGTTTACGTTTTTCGAGGCTTCCCGCAACGATAATGTTTCCCGGTATTCGCGGGCTTCGGCAAGTTTGGTTAATTGTATCGTCAGGTTGAATTCCTTGATAATTTCTTCTATTTCATCAATACTTGCCTGGAAAAATTCGGCCCTGCGGTTCACTAAATTTAGCCTCTTATTTTCCAGCCGCTTGTGCAGCAGATTTTCCAATCCGGGAGCATCTTCAGAGTAAATCATTCCGTGAACGTCAAAATCAAACGGTACCGATGCGTCTCCCAATTCATCCACCCGGTCCATAGGTTCCAACCGCCTGGTCATACCAATCTTGTAAATATGTTCACCGAAGGATCCGATATTGGAAATTATATACACATGACCCGATTTGGTTAACTGTGCCTGGGAAATGGCGCGTTCTTTTCTTTCGTGGGCGTTTTGCAGGTTTAGTTCCAGGTCTTTTATTTTTGCTGCTAACTTATCCAACTCGGCGCCCTGCAGTTTGGATATTTCGGACTTCGCTTTTTCCAATGCTTTTTCGTAACGCATTTCTTCTGCTTCAGCATCTTTAGCGGCCTTTTCCATTTCGCGAAGCGCTTTTTCTTCTTCGCGCATTTGTTCCCTGATTTTTCGCTGCTCTTCTTTTTCCTTATAAATTTTTTCTTCCGCTTCAAATTCAAGATAAAGTTCCTGGAGCTTCAGTTGGAGGTAGCCGGGCGTTATCGAAAGGTGATTTGTTGATCCTAATTTATTCAATGCTTCAAACGACTTTTGGATCCGGGTTTCCATTGTACTGATATTGTTCCAGCTCACCTTTGCAATGGCCGCGTCGCATTCTCCGTTGAAAGCACGCAACATAATTTTCGATGCTTCCTTAACCATTTTTATTCCCTTGGCGCGGCTATCACCTACAGTCCATTCAATCGGACAATACGTTGCCTGTTCAGACTTTATCATTTGTTTTTGGTTCTCCCTGATTTGCTCCAGTCTCTTTTTGTACGCTTCGGACGTTGCATACTCATAATGCGGCTCGTATAAGCCATAGGAAATGTTCTCCAGGTTTTCTTCAAGGATCGATATTTCTTTCAATAATTGCTCATACACATTTCGTTTGCTTTGAAACTCAAAATTCAGTTGCTCTTTTTGACTGGCGAACTCTGCGTTCAACTCTTCCTTCTGTTTGGCGAATACAGGTTCCAGGTTCGACAGTTGTTCGCGAAGTTTTTCGAGTTCCGCGCTTTTGGCGGCAACTGCGCCGGCAATATCCACGATGTGGATGTAACGTTCCTTAAACGAGTTGAACGCCGTGTTTGCCAGGCGTAACTCCGTTTGAATATTTCTTAATTGCTCAGCCTTTTTATACAGGATGAAACCCAGTGATCCTGAAAATAGGAGCAGAATAGTAATGGCAGCGATCATGCGGAATAGTTTTGAATGTGAGGTTTAATTGGCCTGAACAATAGTCAGTGCAGGCCTTGACAATTTGTGCAGGTCAAGCATCACCGGCGCATAACTTGCTTTTGCTTTTTCGTATTCGTGATCGCAAAGCAGGAGAATAACGGGT
>DATHKF010000662.1:0-5084 GCA_035489505.1 Bacteroidia bacterium
TGATTCCGAAATTTGCTAAGTTTTCCGGAAGCGCACCTTTTACCTGGACGATGAGTTCACCGGCTACGTACAATTTTTCTGTATTGGCCTCTGATTCATTTCGACTGAATAGTAAAATCATGCAGACAGCACTGAATGCCGTTAACACTTTTAAGATTCGCTTCGATTTGGAAATAGCCATGACTCTACCGAAAGGTAAGGAGAACGCGGCAAATCAGCACATCAATAATCAGCACATCAGTTATTGCCACCCTTTAATAACCTGCATCGCTCTCCGGTGTATCCTCCGCACCAACCTGCGTTCCACTGCTTCCGGGTACGCATTCGAAACACGCGGTGTGTAACACGAATCATTCCCGATGAGTGTTTGAAAAATGGTCGGATGATTTTTCACGTCTTCGTCGCTCTCTGCCTCGGCTTCAACAAAAGTGTTCTGTCCCGTGAAATTGTTGATCACTTCACATTTCATGAAACCTTCGATTGTGCTCACCGTGTAATTCAATGAGGTGCTGGTGTCGCAGGGATCAGTCACAGTTTCGCTTACCTGCGATTCGGTAAAATAAAACGAGACAATCCGAAGCGTGTAATCACCCTGGATTCCGGTGAGCGTCACATCATTTCCTTTTTCACGAAAGGCGTACCCGATCTCGCGCAGCACCTCGTTATACAAACGGTTTGAATCTCCAACATCCAGGTAGTTGGATTCATCATTTGCACCGTAGTTGTAATTCACGCCGGTGTCATCGATGTTGAGCGTGATGTCTTCTTTGAGGTTGCGTGCGCAGGAGAAGAGCAGTACAGCGATGCATAAACTGATAGCCAGGAAATGATTTTTCATCAGAATGGTTTTGGATGTGCAGATGAAAAGTGACGTGCGATATGCAAATTGGAATAATGTGGTTGGTTCTCGATACGCGTAAAATCGTTTTTGTCATATCGAGTGATTTTTCCTCCAAAAATTGTATCGAGATAGGGCAAAAACGGTTTTACGCTACTCCAACTGACAACCACATTATTCCAATCTGCACATCAGAAAGCAATTTGTATCCCCACGTGCCCGATATCCCCGAAATCAAATTCTCCGTTTGTTTCCCGCGATGGACGCGAATCCACATTACCCCAATAGTACGTCGTCTTCGAGTAAACATCATTCAGGAAAAACTCGGCGCGGTATTCGGCGAAGAACGAAATCTTTGAACTCAGGTTCACTTTCACTCCGACAGCAGGAAGAACGCCGACGCCCTTCTTCACGATTTCGTGCCGCTCATGCATGCCGGCAATTCCTCCGCTGTATGTGAGATCACTTGTTCCAAATTGTCCTGCAAGATCGATTGCCGCATACGGTGCAAAAAAACGGTGCAGGGTCCATCCGCGTTCTACACCCACACGCACGAGTGTTCTGCGCGACGGACCTTCGACGTACAAAATATCAGCGCCACCCGGAACATCCGCCGGCTCGGTATAGTATTTTGTATGTTCAATTCCGACACGCGCCTGGTATTTCCCCATGGTGCGCTTCACCTGCACGCCTGGAAGAAAATACGCATGGCCTTCAACATTCATCGTGCGGTAATGTCCGGCGCCGATAATACCGATCGTCCAGCGGGGTGTGAAGTCAACGTATCCGCCGCAGGCGAATGATTTGAATCCGAAGAAGAGGATGAGTGGAATAATCAGAAGTGTTTTCATACTGTTTTTTATTAGGTTCATTATATAATATATTGACGTGAAGATGAGTTCGCACTTGTCTCCCTCGGCGATCTTGTCCAGAGCGAAGCCGAAGGGCTCGGTCTGACAAGACGGCCTAAACAACATTCCGGTTGCGAGACGTTTAAGTGTTCGTCCAGAACATGTACGCGTGATAGGGCCCACTTGTCAGACTGGGCGGAGCCGAAGTCAGTACATCAAAAAGCAATTTGTATCCCCACGTGCCCGATTTTTCCAAACTCAAAATCAGTCTCCGTGTAATTCACCGGGCGGCTTTCCGTATTACCGCCAAATTTTGTTTTTTGTCTGACGTCATTGATAAAAAACTCTGCGCGGTATTCAGCGAAACAGGAAATGCGCGGACCCATTTTGAAACGTACACCAACGGCGGGAATAATTCCTGCGCCACGCGAACGTGATGTGATCACGCCCATCGGACCAAAACATCCCATGGCGTCGACTTTGCTGTTGCCAAATTGCGCAGCGAGATCTGCTGCTCCGTACACCGCAAGCCAACGTGTAAGGGGAATGCTCCGTTCAATACCGGCACGCACGAGTGTTCTGCTTGAATGTCCTTTGCCCCACATGTAGTTGGGCATACCCGAACCTTCTGTGGTCATTTGTGTATGTTCTACGGCAAGACGCAGCTCATATTTTCCGAATTGCCGGTTCACCTGCACACCGGGCAGAAACGACGGACGAAAACCGTAGAAGAGTGAGGAATAATGCCCGGCCGCAATGATACCAACTCTCCATTTCGGAAGCGGAGTGGTGTAGTCGCCACATGCAAACGCCTGGAAATTAAGAAGGAGCAATGGGAATACGAGCAGCTTTTTCATCGTAGGGTTTTTATAAAGTCGGGGCGGCCCTGAAAAGGTTGCCCGGCGAAATACCGTTATGTGGGTATTGATTGCTCGAAACAACGTGGGTTTCTTTGTTTCGTGAATCTCGAGACTTTAAAAATTGTTAAAGCGCATTCCTGCATGACCGGTGGAAGCTGTGTCCTGCAGCAACTCATTCCCGGGTTCGAGATGAAAAAGAAGAAAGACAAGTGTTGTAAGAAGTGGAAGGACGAGAAGCGGTGTAAGAAGTGCCCGGCTCATTAATTTGCTAATAGCTTAATGTGCTGATTTGCTAATGGTACTCGCTCATCTGTTTTTCAATGAACTTGACCGTAGTAACACGCAAAAATTCTGATTGCTCTCTGTCTGCGATGCCCTCATTAGCACATTAGACATTAGCACATTAGCCTTAGTTCTCGGGCAACGGTCACACTTCAATTCCACACTATACGCCTACCGCAGCAGACTCCGTATATCCCTGATCAGCATATCCACATCTCCTTCATCGGTTCCGTCGTATAATCCGCGGATGTAACCGTCGCCATCAACGAGCGTGAATTTTTCGGAGTGAACAAAATCTTCTGTGCTTCCATCGCCTTCTGTATCTGAAACGAGATACGATTTCCGCGCGAGCTTATAGATCTGCGCACGGTCGCCGGTAACGAAATGCCACTGGTGTACATCGGCTCCGTATTTTTTCGCGTGTTCGGCCATCACAGCCACAGAATCGTTTTCAGGATTCACCGTATGCGAAAGAAACAGAACGCTGTCGTTGCCTTTGAATGCTTCGTACACGCGCTGCATCTGCGTATTCATGCGCGGACAAATTCCCTGGCAGGTGGTGAAGAAAAAATCGACAACGGTGAGTTTGCCTGCAAAGTCTTTTCGTGTAACCGTATCGCCGGCCTGGTTCACCAGTGAAAAGTCAAATACTTTGTGATGCTCACCGGGTTTGATGTCTTTCTTCAGACCGGCTTCAATCGGATCGTAGTAAGGCACATCTTTCAACGGCTGATCGTGCGGAATGATCAGCCATGTACCAACAAGAACAGCCACTCCAGCTCCAACCAATGCGAGCGGCTTCTTCAGTGAACTCATAGGAAATGATTAATGATTGTGACCATCGCCAGGGCCGTGTCCCGGTGGAGGTGGCTGTTGCGCAGGTTTTGGTGCTTCAACCGGTTTTGCATTCGGGTGCGGACCTGTATATGCGCCGGAAGCAATTTTTCCGTCTTTGTATTTCACGGTTGCGGTTTTCTTTCCGGCTTCCGACATTTCTGTCCACGTGCCGTCCTTCATTCCGTTTTTATACTGGCCTTGCAGGTAAACAGCGCCGCCGTCGTAATATTCCATCCACTTGCCCTGCTCTTTTCCATTCACGTAATTGCCTTTCACTTTTATTTTTCCGTTCTCGTGAAACTCAATGTACTCTCCTTCGATCTCGTCGTTTTTGTAAATTGATTTGCTCGCAACATTACCGTTCTGGTAATAGGAAGTCATTACACCTTCCAGTTTGCCGTTCACGTAAGTCGACTCGGTATTGAGTTTTCCATCAGAGAAAAACCATTTGTTAACGCCGTGACGTACGCCATTCGTGTAAAATCCTTCTTCAGAAAGTTTATTCGATGCGTTATACACGCGCTTGTATCCGTCGAGCTTGCCATTTTTGTAATGCTCTTCCATCTTGAGACGTCCGCCGGTGTAGAATGTACGCGAGTAACCGTCGAGTGAATCGTTGCGGTATGATTGTTCTTTTACAATGTATCCCGCGCGGTCAGCAGTCAGAAAAATTCCGTTCTTCTTCCCCATGTCGTACGTTTCGATAAACGAAAACATCGGGAGGCCCAACGGATAACCAATAAATGTTCCGTGTTTTTTTCCATTCACGTAATAACCGCGCCATTCGTAGCCGCCTGTTTTCTCTGCCCAGTATCCGTTCTTCTGTCCGTTAGCATCCACCTGGTTCGTGTCATTACCAACTGTAAGAAATTCAAAATTCAATGATTCAAAATCCTGGCCATTCGCACCATTCAGCGCGCGGTGATCGGTGTGAATGATTTCAATCGTTGAATTTTTGAATTCGACGATACCGGCGTTCAGCGCAATCGAAGCGACAATACACGACAGGGTAAAAAACGTTTTCATAAGGATTTTATTAGTTAGCACGAAAGTACAGCAAATATCGTGCAGCGTTTTGGTTTTTGGGTAATTCTTAGCAGCGAAAAACGGTTATTTTTCAAAAACGATCTGTAATTTTTCGGAATTGTAAATGTCGTCTATCGAAACGGCTTCATCGGCGTTACTGACGTTCTTCTTATACGTTTTCTTCATCTCCGCCTGTTTCTCCGGTGAAATGTCGAAATCTTTCACTTTGCGGGTTGGACAGAGCGTAAGCCTCATTGCATTGTTGTACACTTTCCAGACCATCTCGCTGCTGTAAAGACCCGAATCGTCCCAGTTAAGCACGGGATCAAACGGCTTTTTCCGGTACCCCTTGGCGGCATCGCGAAGCGCCTTCGTCTTGTCTTCGTTCAG
>DATHKF010000663.1:0-10986 GCA_035489505.1 Bacteroidia bacterium
TTTTCCAATGCCCTCATGGAAGAACACTTCAATGAGAATTACATGGAAACCAGCAAGCCTGGACCGAAGGATGCCAAAGGAAACGTAACCTATCCAAACCGGATGGCAACGTTCAATGGCAAAGTCAACGAAACCATTGACTACACCAAAGACGGCACGCACAACGTAACGATGACTGGTGACCTTACCATTCACAACGTGAAAAAACCGCGTACGCTGAACGCCACATTGGTCATCAAAGACGGTGTAATTACTATGGACTGCAAATTCAATGTGCTCCTGGTTGATCACGAGATTACGGTGCCAACTGCAGTGGGACAGAAAATTGCAGAGAGCATTGAAGTCACCGTGCATAGCGTGATGACTGCTCCGAAGAAGAAATAGTCACTCAAAATATACATGTGTTGAAGAGTCCTGTGTAAGCGGGACTCTTTTCTTTTCAACCCATTCCGCACTTCGCTTCGCGGAGGAGTATATTTGCAGCATGTTGCTGATTGCGATCGTCAAATCAATGGTCTCGTTTTTCTTCCTGCAGGTGCAAACCCCGGGTGGCCGCTGGCTGACAGACTCCGTCGCTGTTTTTAATCCGGAAGTCATCGCCTCGCGCCCCGGCGGCATGTGGATCCACACTATTCTCTTCACCAGTTTCACGATGCTGGTTGTACTCCGCGTTTTCGATTTCCGCCGGCTGGTTTTGCTGGTCCAGGGATTTGTCCGGGCTTCTTCGGTAGCCGTATTGTACCGCGAGGAATCGGCTTTGTCGAGCCGCGTGTCCATTTTCCTGCTGTTCAATTTTATCCTCATGGCTTCGCTTTTTGCCTGGCAGGCTTCCGGGGTGATCTTTGTCGACTACCCCGAACCCGTGGCGGTATTCTGGATCGCGTTGGCCATCCTGGTTACGTACATCGTCAAGATCATCTCCATTCGCTTCCTCGGGTTCCTGTTTGAGATGCGGGAAGCGGCCCAGGAGTATGTCTATAACATCGTGCTTTTCAACAAGACGGTGGGGCTGGTTTTGTTCCCGGTTACCCTTTGCCTGGCCTATGCCCGCCAATTGCCCCAGGACTGGCTGGTAGGGATTGGACTCGTTTGCTGGGGTATTGTGCTGTTATACAGATTTGTACGCCTCTCATGGATAGGACTGTCCGTAAGAGGAGTTTCGGTATTGTATATTATTCTGTACCTTTGCACCCTTGAAATATTACCCTTTGTCGTTATAGTAAAGGCTCTCGTTAAACTAAACTAACGGTCCTAAAAAACGGTTATAGTGGCTGCTGCAAAAAACACTGACTTGAAGGTCAAAAGCATATTGGTTACTCAGCCTAAACCTGAGACCGATAAGTCCCCCTACGCGGACCTTCAGAAGAAATACAATCTGAAGATTGATTTCCGGGAATTTATTCACGTGGAAGGAGTGCCTGCGCAGGACTTCCGCCAGCAACGGGTGAACATCGCCGAGCATAACGCGGTGATCCTTACCTCGCGGAATGCGGTAGATCATTTCTTCCGCATTTGCCAGGAGATGCGCATCACCGTTCCGGATACGATGAAGTATTTCTGTATTTCCGAATCAACGGCCTACTACCTGCAGAAGTACGTGCAGTACCGCAAGCGCCGGATCTTCCACGGCAAGGCTACCATCAACGAACTCATCGACATCATCAAGAAGCACAAGGAAGATAAGTTCCTGTACCCTTGTACCGATGTTCACAAGGAAGACATCCCGGAAATTCTCGACAAGCATAAGATCAGCTACTCCAAAGCCGTGTTGTACAGAACTGTGTGCAGCGACCTGAGCGACCTGGCTGAAGTGTTTTACGACGTGCTCGTGTTTTTCAGTCCTTCCGGAATTACTTCCCTGTACAAAAACTTCCCGAAGTTCAAACAGAACAAAACGCGTATCGCTGCATTCGGACCTTCCACGGCCAAAGCCATTGAAGAGGCCGGACTGCGTCTCGATATTCACGCGCCAAAGCCGGGAACACCGTCTATGACGATGGCGCTCGAGGAATACATCAAAGCCGCGAATAAGAAATAAATTGTTTCTGGTTTCTGGTTCAGGGCATTCGGGTTGTACAGAACAACGCGGACGCAAATCAGGAAACGAAATGTTCGGCTATACGTAGTTGTCGGTAGTGCCGTGAACCAGAAACCAGAAACCCGGAACATTTTTCCAATGGCATTCACGTTTAAAAAAGAAGAACGCTTAGGCGGATTAAAGATCTTCGAAGAACTCACTTCGAAAGGCTCTTCTTTTTTCGCTCACCCGTTCCGGATCGTATGGATGAAGGTGGATGATGCGCAGAAATTTCCGGTGCGTATTGCATTCGCTGTTCCCAAACGCAATTTCAAACGCGCGGTAAAACGAAACCGCATCAAACGGCAGCTGCGCGAAGCGTACCGTTTGCACAAGGAAGAATTGTATTCGGCCTTAAAACAAAAGAGTGTTAAAATTGCCGTAATGTTAGTCTACACACCTAAGGAACAGCCCGACTACGCCGGACTCGAGGGTAAAATAATCCTATCTTTACAGCGTTTGTTAAAGGCCGTAGATGCAGCAGGCAAGCCCGATTAAAGTGAATTTTGTTGGCCGGATTTTTTCCGGAATTATGGTTGGATTAATCCGGTTTTACCAGAATGCCATCTCACCGCACTTAACACCTTCCTGCAGGTATACGCCGAGTTGTTCCCAATATGGAGTAGAAGCCATACAAAAACATGGCCCGCTTAAAGGAGGATGGTTAGCTTTGAAACGAATACTCCGATGCAATCCCTGGGGAAAGCACGGTCACGATCCAGTACCCTAATTAAAAAACACATGAGCATATTTCAGAAATTCCGGAAAGCCGCACGCGTTGTTGTTATTCCATTGTCACTCGCTACTGGCGGATTCATTGGATTTGCAGCGGCGCCTACGGACGACAACGATGATCACATGTTCGAGATTTCGAAAAACCTCGAAATTTTCGGAACACTTTTTCAGCAGCTGAACAAACTGTATGTCGATGAACCGAAACCCGGCGAACTGATGAAGATCGGGATCGATGCCATGCTCGCATCACTGGATCCATATACCGCATACATTTCCGAAGAAGAAATTGAAGACTATCGCTACGAAACGCAGGGCCACTACGGTGGAATCGGTTCACTCGTGCGCCAGGTGAACAACAACATGGTGATCGCAGAACCGTACGAAGGATATGCTGCGCAGAAAGCAGGTCTTCGTGCCGGTGACGTAATTCTCGAAGTGAACGGAACCAATGTCGAAGGCAAAGGATACGAAGTTGTCGGAAAATTACTGAAAGGACTTCCGGGAAGTATTGCTGAAATTAAAGTGCAGCGTCCGGGAACAAAGGAACCGATGATGTTCAGTGTAGTTCGTGAAGAGATCGAACAGAAAAATGTTCCGTACTACACCATGCTCGAAGGAAACGTGGGCTACATCAAGCTCGAAGGCTTTATGGATGATGCGGGCAAAGAAGTCCGCGAAGCATTGGTTGATCTGAAATCACAGGGAGCAACTTCTATTTGCCTCGACCTGCGCGACAACCCAGGCGGGTTACTGCGCGAAGCGGTGAACATTGTGAATCTTTTCGTTGACAAAAACCAGCTTGTTGTAACCATGCGTGGCCGTGTTGCAGAATGGGACAAACAATACAGAACAGACCAGGCGCCGGTTGACCTGAATATTCCACTCGTGGTGATGACCTCACCGTGGTCTGCATCCGCTTCGGAAATTGTTGCCGGTGCGTTGCAGGATTTAGATCGCGCGGTGGTTGTCGGACAACGTTCTTACGGAAAAGGTCTCGTTCAGCAAACGATGGGACTGATCTACGGATCATTGTTCAAAGTAACCGTTGCGAAATATTACACGCCAAGCGGACGTTGTGTTCAGTCGCTCGATTATTCAGAGCGCAACGCCGACGGAACCGTGAACCGTTTTTCGGATTCATTGATCACACAGTTCAAAACCAAAAACGGTCGTATCATCTGGGACGGACTTGGAGTAATTCCTGATGTGGAAGTTCCTGAGCGTACGTATTCTGTTCTTGCAGATACGCTGATCGTAAAATCGCTCATCTTCACATACGCAACAACATACACGCTTGCACATCCAACCATTGCCAAATCAAACGAGTTCCGTTTGTCGGATAAGGAATACGAAGATTTCGTAACCTGGGTAAAAACGCAGGATTACAAATACGTGACGAAAGAAGAAACCGACCTCGATAAATTCCAGAAACATTCTGCCAAGTCAGGATCATGGGCTATGGTTTCTGCAGAACACGAAGCATTGCGCAAGAAGATCGAGCAAAGCAAACTCGACGATTTCACCGAGTTCAAATTTGAAATCAAAGTCCTGCTCGAAGCAGAGATTGCATCGCGCTATTATTACCAGAAAGGCCGCGTTGGGTCATCACTCAAAGACGATGTGGACCTGAAAGAAGCGCTTGTGATCCTGAAGGACCCGAAAAAATGGAAGAGCATTCTTACCACCGTTGTGCAGAAAGAAAAGCCGAAGCAGCGGATGGATATGAATCATGAGGAGTAAGAACTGCCACTAAGAAGCAAAGACGCGAAGGATCACGAAGAGTGACTTTCGCGTTTTTTTTGCCATAGATGCACGGTGTTGTTCAATGCTTGAATAATTGGTATGAAAAATCACCGCAGAGGCGCCGAGGCGCGGAGAACGTCATTGCTTCGTTCCTCAATGACCTGAACCCTGCGCCTCTGCGGTGATTTTTGAGCAGCATTCCGGAAGCATCGGGGCGCATAGCGATTCTTTGGGCTTTTGAAAATAATCCACTACTCACACAATCTTTCGATTCTTCGTTCGTTGCGTCCCACTTTCCTTTTTGATGGTTAATTTAGCACGCACACTTTTACATGGAATTAACCTTACGGAAAAACTACCATCGCTGGCTCTATTACCTCGGGCTTCTCGGCATTGCAGCCGGGCTTTCCGTGTCGAAGGCGTTCATCTCCATGGGAACGCTCCTCGTTGCTGCGAGCTGGCTCCTGGAAGGTGGTTTTGCAGCCAAGTGGCGCTTGCTCATGGCGCGAAAATCGGTGCTCGTACTCATAGCCGTTTTTGCCATTCACGTAGTCGGGTTACTCTGGACTTCCGATTTTGAAGCGGGTCTGAAAGATGTGCGCATCAAACTTCCGCTCCTGATTATTCCGCTCGTGATAGGCACTTCGGCACCGCTGAACCGCAAACAATTCGAAGGACTATTGATCCTGTTTTCATTGGGTGTGATCATCGCGAGTGTGCGGACGTACCTGATCGCAACCGGTGTGATTCACAAAGAAATCACCGACCTGCGCGAAGCATCGGATCTTGTTCCACTCATACGCCTCGCGCTTTTCTCCGCATTGTCTATTCTCTTTTTCGGAAGATGGTTTTTCCGCAGCTCGCATTGGGCCGTACGCGTATCGTGCGTAGTAACCAGTGCGTGGCTGCTGTATTTCATGTTCTACATGCAATCGCTCACGGGACTGGTTGTCCTCATCGCGTCTACTACGCTCATCGCTGCGTTGATGGCAGCCATGAACAAGCGCAGAAAAATTCTCACCGGTATTCTCGCTGCGGTTGTTGTGACTGTGGCGTTCTGCGGGTATTACGTGGTGAAAGCCTACAACGAATTTTATGCATTGCGCGGAAACGAAGTGCCGAAACTCTACACGGTTTCCAGCACAGGCCGCAAGTTCCATCACCGGCTCGATGTACCGATGTACGAAAACGGGAACAAGGCTATGGCCAATGTCTGCTGGTCGGATCTGATGCTCGAATGGAACAAGCGAAGTTCCATGCCTTTTCACCAGGCGTATGATCCCAAAGGAAATCCCATTCCGTTTACGCTGGTGCGTTATCTCACTTCACGCGGACTGCTGAAAGATTCTGCGGGCATGTCGCAGCTCAGCGATGCGGAGATCAGGGAAATTGAAAACGGAATTACGAACTACCGCGACAAGGATAGAAACCCGCTGGAGAAACGCGCGTACCAGGTTTTCTGGGAAACGTACAATTACTTCGCCGGTGGCGATCCGAGCGGAAGTTCGATCACCATGCGCATTGAACTCATGGACGCGGCACTGCACAGCATTGGAGAACGACCCTGGATCGGAAGCGGGACCGGCAGCCAGAAAAATACGTACGCGGAATATTATGCAGCGACCGATACGCGTCTTCACGAAAAATTTCAGTGGCTGCATGCGCACAACCAGTTTCTGTCCATTGCGGTAACGCTGGGAATTCCGGCAGCATTGTTTTTTGTTTTCTCGCTCTGGTGGCCGGCGCGAAGCATGCGGAGATGGAACAGTTATTTGTATCTCGCGTTTTTCCTGATCGTAGTGCTTTCGTTTCTCGACGACGATACACTTGAAACACAACAGGGCGTAACCTTCTTCGCATTCTTCAACGCGATCCTGCTGTACGCTATGCCGTTTGTGTCTTCTGTGATTCATCCTCCGCCACCGCCGGAAGATATTTCCTGAACAATAGATCTTTCGTGATAATGAACCAGATCACCACGGGCATCAGCGCTTTCAATGCATACGGTTGCAGGAAATGAATGCGCACGTATGGCGGGAATATATCCGTAGGAGAAAGCGCCACAAGCAGGTAAGCAAGGATCATGATGGTATTGCGCAACGCATTTTTTTCGCCCATCACATACCAGATGGCAATTCCACCCATGGCAATGCAATACGTGGGCGATTCCGCTTTGTGATTAAAAATCACGACCCAGATCAGCACCGAACAGAGGTAGAGAAAGCGAAAATTAAAACTGGCGTATTGCTTGACGCGCAACAGCGGCAACATCAGTAACACGGCGCCGGGCGCGAGAAAATAAATATCGCCGGCGTGAATTCCTACGGTGCGTTCCAGCAAGGTCATGAACGAAAAATTCAACCCGTGCGCCGGATCATTACCGAGTAGTAGCAGCCAGTTTTCATATTGCGTGGATAAGCTTTCCCACGATATAACCACGAGCGGCAAAACGGCAAACAGCACAACAAAAAACGTCCCGGCGAGAATTGATTTTATTTTCTGCGGGTAAAACAGCAGGAGCAAAGCGGCCGCCGCAGCAAACAGTTTGATGTAAAATCCAAAGCAGATCAGCATGAGCGCCATCACCGGTTTCTGATTTTCAAAACAGGCGAATGCGCCAATGATCAGCCCGAGCATGATGCCGTTACTCTGCGCGTTTTGCACCGAACTCAGCAGTTCAATAAAAACAATGAGCAGGATGAATGTTTTTTGTTTCTGCGGGATTTTCAGTTTACTCACGGCCCACACCGGGAGGATCATGTTCAGCAGGTTCCAGAGCGTAACTCCGAGCCAGGTGGGCAACAACGAGAACGGCGCCATGAATAAAGCAAACGTGGGACTGTATTTGTACAGGTCGTAATGTTCTTCCGGATACGCCACGTACAAATTGACATTGCTGATCAAGTGATCAAACGATCGTTCGAAGATGAGGTAATTGTTGAACGAACCTTCGCCGAGAATAATGCGGTGCACCGAAGCAATGAGGGCGATGATGGAAAAAAATATCCACGGGAAAGAGGATGTAAACATCCAGGGAAATTTCTCCGCGAAAGTTTTCTTCATCGTTTTTCGATTTTCCGGAGCTCAAGCAACTTCATGTATTTCTGCCAGGTTTCGTACGCGGTGATCCTGCAGATGATGTACCCGTATTTCCCGTCGAGGAAACCGGCGTTGATGATGTAATTGCGGATGAATTTCGCCCAGGATTTTATCGTGGCCAGCATCACGCCCGATTTTTTTCCGCGCAGGTACGCTTCGCGTGCAGCGATGGTCGAAAATTTATCGGCCTGGCGGTAATGTTCGCGCACCGAGTAGTAACTGTAATGCAGGATATTTCCCTTGAGGTGTTTTACCGGTGCATTTTTGTCGAACAACTCGTAGCGGTCATGCGGATTAAATCCTGTCCAGTGTCCTTGGGTGCTGTCCCACAAACGCAGTTTCGTATCCGGGTACCATCCGCAATGACGGATCCACTTCCCGCAGTAATTCGTGAGCCGGTTCATGGTATATCCCGAAAATTCCGGGTTCTTTTTCGCGGCGAGAATTTCCGCGATGAGTTCTTCATCCGGCGCTTCATCGGCATCCAGCGAAAGAATGAACGGATATTTCGCCTGCGTTACCGCGTAATTTTTTTGCTGGATATGTCCTTCGAACGGATTCGAAACAAAACGTGCACCTTTTGCATCGCAGATTTCCTGCGTGTTGTCGGTGGAAAAAGAATCAACCACCACTACATCATCCGCAATTTTTTTTATGGAATCAAGACACCGCCCGATGTTGCGTTCTTCGTTGAAGGTGATGATGACGACGGAGAGGGGAGTGGGAAAAGACATCGACGTAAATATAGTAATCAGTGGGGAAAGTCAGTGCGCAGTATTTCAGTACGCAGTGCGCAGTCGCGACTCCACTGCGTACTGACCTACTGCGCACTGGGTTTACTGCGCACTGAATTCCCTACCTTTGCGCCGTGACCGCCACATCCACCACCTCCCTCATCACCGCACTCCGCGCAGGCGACCGCAAAGCGCTTGCACGTGCAATTACGCTGGTGGAAAACGACCTCGACGGATCACCGGAAATCCTGGTGTCGCTTGATCTCGAAAACGTGCCACCTGTTATTGGTGTCACCGGTCCTCCGGGAGCAGGAAAAAGTACACTCATCAACGCGATGATCACCCGTTTCAGTGCAGCCGGACAACGGACCGCAGTGATCGCGATCGATCCCACTTCGCCGTTTACGTCCGGCTCGTTGCTCGGCGATCGTTTGCGCATGCCCGAACATTTCAACGATCCGCTGGTTTTCATTCGCTCGCTTGCCACGCGTGGTTCACTCGGCGGATTATCTGCCAAGGCGATTGAGATCACGGATCTCGTCCGCGCATCCGGTTTCGACCGCGTGATCGTGGAAACCGTTGGTGTGGGGCAATCCGAAGTGGAGATTGCCGGTCTTGCCGACATCACGGTGCTGGTTCTTGTTCCCGAAGCTGGCGACGATATCCAGGCGTTGAAATCGGGAATCATGGAAATTGCCGACATCTACGTGATCAACAAGTCCGACCGTCCCGGCGCCGATCAGTTTGCGACTAACATCCAGCACCTGGTACACAGTTCAACCGATGAATCGGTGATCAGGCCCATCGTGAAAACGGTTGCGTCTTCTTCCACCGGGCTTGACGATTTGTTAACGGCCATTGACCAGCGCGCCTCACACCGCATTGATCCTAAGCGCAAAAGTTTCCTCTACGCCGAAAAAGCATGGAGGCTGATCAGCCAGTCGCGCATGAAGGACATTTCCCGGTCGGGCCTTGCCGGTGAAATTGAGAAGGAAGTTTCTGCAGGACAGTTTCACCTCTACCGGTTCTGCTCAAAATATACTGCATGATAAATTTGATTATTCGCGAATTTGTGCTTTATTTTAATAGCAGATAACCCTTATCCGACAAGCCCAACCCGAGTATGAATTGTCTCATCATCGATGACGATGAAATTGCACGTAAATCAGTAGAACACTGTATTGGTAAAACGGCATTTCTTACACTTGAAGCTTCCTGTTCAGGGGTTTCGGAGGCGCTCGAGATTATCCGCAACCGACCGATCGATCTGATTTTCCTCGATGTGGAAATGCCTGAGATGAGCGGCATGGATTTCCTGCGTACGTTCAAAGACATTCCGCAGATCATCCTCATCACCGGCAAAAAAGAATACGCCGCGCAGGGTTTTGATTACGACGTAACGGATTTTCTCCTCAAGCCGCTTGATTATCCGCGTTTTCTCAAGGCAGCAAACAAGGCGCTACAAATTCACCAGGCACTCGAAGTGAAAGGAGAAAACGGCGAAGATTCCCTGTTCATCAAGAAAGAAAGTTCGCGTTTTGTCCGCCTCGCATTTCGCGATGTACTTTACATTGAAGCGCTTGCAGATTATGTTAACATTTACACGCTGGAAGGAAGGCACACGATTCTTTCCACGATGAAATCCATTGAAACAAAACTTCCGCAGCGCGACTTCATGCGGATTCACCGTTCATTCATTATTCGTCTCGATAAAATCGCTGAGATCGAAGAGAATGCCGTGACCATTGGAGGGAAATCCATTCCCATCAGCCGGTCAAATAAAGACGATCTTTTCCGTCGCCTCAACCTGATTTGACTTCACTCATCCCTGAACTTTTACGTTTCGTCGGAAATCCGGTACGAAGTATCGTTTTTCTGAATCTGGAAAGTATTTTTGACCGAATTTTGTACCGTCATCAGAAGACAGGCAAATGGGAGAGGACATTTACAGGAACGAATTGCTGAAAGAGAAACGAGAGATGCAGATCACGCTGATCCGCGAAACACATCCTGTATACGTTGGCTTTAATTTCTCCGCATACAGTGATCACAAAGTAGAAGAAATGTACCGAATGCTCGTCATACACGAATCTCAAGGTGGGAAGGATACGGGAGTGCAAACAAATGTGTAGGGGTTATGCTGTTTTGTACTTCCGTTAGAAGGGTGCCTTAGGGCACCCTTCGTCGTTTATGGACTTTCGTGAGCGCATTAATTCAGGCTTTTGTGCATGCAAAAAATAACCACGGCGACACGGCGCAAAACATTCATGCTACCCGCGTCGGCACGGCGAACGGAGTAAATCGCTTCGCGATTTAATGTGTTACCCCAATGTGCATGTATGCTAATATCACGTAGTGATATTTTCCAGTCGCCGTGTCGCGCGGGTTAAGCAATCAAACCAGCGCCGTGGCTCCGTGTCGCCGTGGTTATTTATGGCCAACGTGATTTTTCCAAACGGAAATCACCCAATGTAGTTTAACTTAGTAACGGATGATTGTCAAACTCTTCAAGGAGATCGCGAAGCATCACCTGCCTGAGCGGTTATTGCTGCTGGCTATTTCGGGTGGACTTGTGTTCGATGGATTTATCAGCCAGAC
>DATHKF010000664.1:0-7631 GCA_035489505.1 Bacteroidia bacterium
CGGAACGGATAATGGTCAAAGTCCGGATGTCTTCGGAGTCAACAATAAAATGTCCACTCCGTGCAATAAGGTCAATGTAATCGGACCCCACCTTGATGATGTGATATCGGGCGTCGGCCACAGCCACGTCATCAAAATCAACCCAAACCTCATCGCCGGGTTCAAAGCATTCATCGGTTGTCATTCCGTCGAGGTAATCATCAATATCCTCGATGCGACCGTCAGTGGATGTCGTCATCAGGGCAATCGGACCACCGGCAACCATGTTATCTATGATCATTCCCTGGTTGATGTATCCACCCTGCAGTGCATCATAATACCAGTGTCCGGGATAACTGTAACTGTAAATCGGATCCTTGTGTTCATTATATGTTTTGGTCAGTAACGGCTCACCGGTTTCAATATCAAAAGCAATATTTTCGGTTTTGATCGTTGATGCTTCGTGCGTTGCGACGACTTCTTTCACAATACCGGTTCGGTTGATGATCTTGTTTACAACCACGGTTCGCATGCTCAACTCTTTTTTGCTGATCGTCGGATAGAATGTAGGTATCCCGATAGTTCCGCTCCAATCAAAGTTCGCATCCAATCCTCCACCAACTGAAGTTTCCAGGTTCTCATTCATATCAATGAAAATATCTTGAGTCTGACCAACAGATGCGGTTTGATATGTTTCGTCATCGAGAAGCACCTGCACCCTACTGGAAAGTTTATTCTTCTTGTAATCACTGAATGGTTCTTCGGTAAAGAAGATGTATTCTGTTTTGGCAATGAGCGTTCCCTGCGGATTATTTGTTGTTGGTCGCGTGCGCTGTGTAACGCTGCGAAGTTTTCCTGCCATATCGTTCAGAACAATGGCATAACCTTGAGAGCGAGCCTTACGCTTGGTGAAACTGGTATAAATTCCGGGAATGACCATTGGTCGTAGAATATCCTTGTCCGCATTAATGTCCGTTTGATCGAAGATCACAGGGAACTCTTTGGGTGTATAGAATTCATACGTCGTAACAGGAGCCCCGCTATGCTTGAGTACATTGCTGGCATCGTCTGCCGTTGCTTTCTCCGGTGCTATAGAACTCGCGGTTACCATCCGATAACCAACCTGCGGTCCGGGATAATAATTTTCCAGGAGGGGTGTTTCGAGGAAGAGGTTTTCATCACTCTTAAGCAAAGTGGAATTAACATACTCAATAGGTTGTGTCAGCGCACTTTCCTCTTTTCCAATATGCGGTTCATAACACACACCACTGGAAATGCTGTCGCCGTTTTCAACCATCCCGTAATTGTATTGGATACCGTACGAGTAGTTGTCGGGATCAACACCCAATACCGAATTCGTTGGATCATTATCCCAATTGTCGTTGACCGTAATGCGCTTAACACGCGAGCCTCCTCCGTATTTCTTCCCATCAGGTTCCATAAGCCTGATCACTGACCGGCCATTCACATCAATTTTTTTGCACAATCCATTTAAATATCCCCACGCATTAAATCCCGCCATAGCTCCTGCAATGTCAACGGCATTCGCAGAAATGGAAGACACCAGGTTTGTAATTTGCCCGGGAACAGTTTGCGCCGCAGCCGGTGGCGGTGGATGTAACAGTTCAGAACGGTTGAAGTGGAGATGCTGCAGACTTGCTTTTATAAATGGGCTGATATTTGGTATAGGCGGACCCACTGGTGTACTGATGTCTTCACCTTTGATCAGAATGTACCCGAGATCATACATCCCGCCGGTTGCGGTAGGAGATGAAGCCAGGCCGAACGGTGGTGTCGACCCTCCGGATTCAGTAGCATACTCAATCTCTGCATATCCGCTAACATAGTCTTTGTGTTGTGCTAAACCTGTGCCGAGCAAATCCATGAATACCCGGAAGTATAGCTTTTCTACAGAACCATTTCCGAGATAGTTCTCCCTGACATAAGCGTTCCTGAGTAGATTCGTATTATACGTGGACGTAGCAACTTGCTCTTCGAGTCGGAAATACACGCGGTACTGTCCGGCTACGAGTTCAGTAGGGTTTTCGGTGTGTACACTACGCACTGTACCTGATTGGCGATTGTCGGAACCCGATGAAAACGGATATCGCCCAAGATCATAAATATCAAACATGCGCATCGCCTTCTGATCTTCCACGTAGGCATAATCATCCGCTTCATACGTTATATCGATCGTTGACCCAGAAGGAAGAATAATTTTCTTCAAACACCATGGACCCGCTACAGGCGCTTGCTCGTGAGATGCGTTTGTATTTTTCTGATCAGTCCACGGATTATCGATATACGGGTACTTATTGGTGAGATCATCAAAGCTTGTTAAGCGTTTGTAGTTGCCCCAGCGGTCGCTGGCAGTTGGATCGTAATATGGATTGTCTGTTGAACCCGCCAACCCAGTTCCATAATCGAAAACGTACGGGCTGAATTCACCACGGTCACTCGTTTGATACGTAAAAAACACTTTCTCAAGAGTAAGCTTTCCGCGATTTAAATTGATGTCTGTTCCCACGGCGGGAGAGACACCGTTCAAATCAACCGACGCTCCGGTATTATTGGTTACAAACTGATCATAGTATGCATCAGACGCAACGGGACGGCCGCAGAGATCATAACTGTAGCGAAAGTGTACAGTTTTTATTGCAACCGGACCCGAACGTAAGTGCCGCTCAGCAACGTCATCATAAAATTCCGTCTTCGTATAAAGCTTGATGCTATCGAGTTTGTAAAGTCGGTCGGCATTAACCAGTGAAGCCGGAAATCCTCCATTCAGATCAGCTTCCGACTCAATTCCATCTTCGCGCTCGCTGCTATAGAAAATAGCAATATGTGTTTTGGTCTCTACCGATTGCAGAAAATATTCTTCGCGGTTTCCGCAACTGTAAGACCCACGGTCATCAGTAGGATCACCTTTCTTGCCCTCATAATAATTTGCACCGTCATACGGAACATGCCAATTGTATTTATTGGACGTACTGTCATAATTGAAACGTACCCAATAACCATAATCGTCGTCTGACGGACCATTATTGGTAATATCGACATAATCATAGGACACCACCGAGGTCAGCAACCACGAGTGAACATAAGGTCCTATTTCAGTTTGCTGGCTGAACTCATCATACGTATTGGATACATCCGGTTGCCAGGTACTGGCCAAAGGAACAGGAACTGTTTTGGTATTAAAAGTTCCGGCAGTTGCGTTCACCGCAAATGAACCATCGTATTGAATGTTATTGTAGGCCGGAAGACCGTACGTATATCGCATTCCGTCCGACTGAACCGTTGTAATTTCTGATGTGTGACTTGCACGGGGTCCTGCGAAATCTGTTTTTGGATCATTCTGATATTTGCCCGTACCAGCGTTGTAGTTGTACCCGATACTTTTGGTGAACCCGTATTTGTCTACATTTCCGTCTGTAACAATTTCAAAATTTGTGCTGCGACGTTCACGGTTCTGATTCCGGTAATGTTGGTTTGTCCCGGCTATAAATCCATTCTGGTCTCCTTCATCGCGCACAAAATTGTTGCGTGCAACATATTGACGCTTGAACCAGTTTGGATCAGCAGACTTCTCCAGCTTTACTTTTACCGCTTCATCTCCTCCCCAATATGCGAGATGATCTTCAGAATTCAGAATTCCGGTCTTCTCGCCAATTACTTTGAATGGTGCCACCTGGTATCCTGGTTTTGAAGTATTTTCATAATTCAAACTGCCGTCAAAATCAACATCATCAAAGTTTCCGACCTGCTCCCACGCACCCGATTCAGATCTGCCGGCCTCCAATGAAAAGCCTGCTCCGAAATGCATATTCGGCCCTGGACTTGTTCCGAATTCAACTCCCATGGGATATGAGTAACTCCTGCTTTCAATTTTCCGGTCAGACAATACACCAACGTTATTGGTGTAGGGTCTGAACTGTGAGCCCGAGCCTTGACCCGATTGTGAATAGAGGTCATATGTAAACGATGATGGTGCGAGATTTGGAATTTTCTTTGAGTACTCTATGGGAGCACGTTGAAAATCTTTAAGGTCTTCATCCATATCTGCGTTCCCAGTATAGAGGTAACCATAGGAATTACTTATTACAGTACCGTTATTGGCCACACCGGATTCTGAATAATATCCACGAAGTGACCTTGGAAAACCAGCATCAAACTGTCCAAAAATTGAAGCTCCGGTCACAGGGTTTACATGCAATCCAAAAGGAAACACATTTGTACGCATCGGCATACTCACCGCTGGAACATCCATTGCCATCTGGAAACCTGTACCAATGCTCTGTCCCCTATAACCAACCATACCCGTAAAAGAACCTTCAACCAAACCCTGTCTGGAATTGTAACCCGCTCCCGCTTTCACCGCGAATGACAATTTCCGGAATGAACCTCTGACCGTAAGATCTGTTTCGACATCAACACCGTTTTGTGAATCAAACGAAAGGTCAAATCCTGCTGTAACCTGATTTGTATTGATCACAGGAATTCCCTTTGAAACACGATATCCCAGACCTTTATAATTGTTGTAATATATCTGCCATGACGTAGCAGGCGCCGGCGTATTGTCAACACCGAAAAATTCCGATATACTTCCATTTGCATTTAGTCCAATCGTAGTATTTGGTTTAAGACTATATCGATGTGTTACATCATCCCCGTTAAAATCATCCGGCAATCCGCGTAACTGTCTATTAATCGCGCCTACGTTAATATTCCAGCCGAGTCCACACCAGCTTGCTTCTTCATCCATACCCGGTCCGGAGTGATAAGCCATGTTGATGGGATATCCGCCATTGGGCCCCGGAATGGTGAGCAAAGGAATGTTGTACGTAAAATCTCCCGTGTATACATCCACCATATCGGTTGTACCCACCGGTTCGAAGCTGGAAAATTCCGGTTGCCCGGGCCCTGAAGTCAAAGCGTACGCAGCTACTGGTGCAGCATATTCAAAGAACATACTGAGCGCAACGTACATCGCCAGGCACTTGTAAATCTTTTCTTTCAGGGTGGATTTTTTATAGCCGTTTTTCATCTTATTCAATTGTTAATTCCGGTAAATCGTGAAAAGTATCTTGTTCGTAATCGAATTTCAGAATGCCATTGCCAAACACCTGGTCGTTGATCAGAACCTGCACAGGTTGATCCTTATTGGCTTCCATAAATTGCCCGGGAAATGCCAGTGAGATGTTGATGTATGGTGCTACTCCGTACGAATTTTCAAATTGGTAAAGCACACAGGGGATTGTGTCGGTCCCCGCAACCGCAATAATATTCTGTTGAAAATCGAGTGAATAATAATTAACGCGCCTCACATACTCCTGTTCATCCTGCAGGTTATGCATCAGTAAATCCTGCGCTCCCGATTCAATTTTCAGAATGAAGTACGCAAGGTTTCCGAGTTCGCGCTGCCTTCTTTCGTAATCTGCCTCACTGCTGATCTCATTCTTAATTTCATTGGCAATGATGAGATCAACCGGTTGGAATTTCAGATTGAAATTTACACCGTTACCAGAATGGGCCTGTTGCAATCCACTTTCCTTCGATTTTGCCCAATTAAAATACTCACGCGGACTCAACGCTTTCTGAAAACAAGAACTCAGTGCAATTCCAAGTATCATACAACTGGCTATTAAATAGTTCTTCATCTCAGTTCTTTTTGAAACGCAGGTAAAACACTTCGTTCTTTTCATTCCGCACTTCAAGAATATAATAACCTGCAGTCAGTGCTGTTGTGTTGGTCCACAAATCAAGTTTAAAGCGGTTGTCACCGTAATAGGTCAATGCAGCGTTGTTGGAACTTCCCACCAGGGTCGGGGCAACATCGGTGTTGGCCGTATTGTAAATACTATACGTGAGATAATGGCTTTGATCGTTGTATTCATCATCGAAACGGAAATACAATGCGTTTCCTTTTGCCTCATAGAACCCGCCATCGAGTTTTCGTTTCAAAGTAGCATACCCGTAATACTTTCTCGACGAACTGGCCGTAGTCAGGACAGCAGAATTTGAATTGAACAATGTGGTTACTGATGCTGCAACTGTCCCTTGCGGCCAATTAACTGTAATAGATGCCTGGCCCAGGTCGGCCCATACCGAAGAACCGGAATTCCACCCGGCTACCCGCATATCGGAAATAGAAGACGGCGGTGAATTCCTGTTCCAACCCAAAGTCACAGTGACTGCGGAGGAACCTGGCGTTCGCGTAAGTGTCCAGTACTCCGCAGTGCTTAGATTTGTGAGCGAATCTACGGTGGCAGACCCCTGTGATTGTGCACTCGCGAAATATGTGGCTTCATACTGATCACCTGTACTCGAAGGCGCCGTTATCGCCAGCGGATGATACGCCATACTATCATGCAACGTCGTATCTCCCAATGGAAAACTAAACACATCATTCCCTGTTTTGCGCACCGGTCCGTGCACGTACGCACTGTCATCATTCGTAACTGTACACGTTGCGTTATCCGCGAAGGACAGATAATTTGTTGGCGTGGAAATAATTCTTCCTTTCGCCAACGTCATCGCTGTATTGATCAGAACCGGGTTCAAAAGCCGTACAGACTTTGGAGTTGGTCCTGGCACATTCCGGTTCACTTCCACATTCGCAAAGTTGATCGTGCCGGCAACACCACGTATCCGGTTGTGATTTACACCATCGAATATTACGGTGCTTGTGCCGTAAGTCCATGTGCCCTGACTGTTCCAATCACCTCCCACATAAATTTTGTTTGATCCCGCAGAGCACGTAGCGCTGCTTGCAATGGTAAAATCATTATTGGCATCTACGTGCCCGGTAAGCGTGCGCGTGCTGGTGTTGATTGTGATATTGTTGAACGGCATAACTGCAGTACTACCTGACCGTTGTCCGTCAAGATTGAAACTACCGTAGAATGCCACAGTTGATCCGGTGGAATTTATCGAACCTGAACCAATATCTGTATAAATCCAATTACCTGTTACGGAAATAATGCTGGCCAGTGTTAGTACGCCTGATGGTTTATCAATCGTGATATTGGGCAGCTTTCCTTCCCCGGCAACTCCACTTCCCGTCAGCGTCTGATTGCCTGTACCATTGACGACAATCGTTGCCGTTCCCCCGGTACCTGTAGCCGTATTGGTTACGGTCACATCTCCCCAGGCATGGATCGTTCCGGTATTGATAACGCAATTGAATCCTCCACTGATTTGCAAGGTGTTTATTACATTCAATATGGTTCCAGTTGCAATCGTGTATGTCGACGACGAACCAAACGCAACGTTGTAAAATGTATCTGTTCCGGTTATCGTTTTGGTTCCGGACAGATGAACATTGCTTGTTCCCGGATCAGTATCACCTGCAGTTCGCGTCCAGTCTCCGATTACAGCAATGTAATCCTGGAGATACAACGTTCCGCTTGGTTTATTGATTATAACGTTTGGCAATCGCCCCTGTACACCACCTCCGGAACCATCCAGCGTTTGATTTCCGGTACCGCAGATATTTATGGCTGCAGTACCTCCACCGCCGGTCGCCGTATTCGTATTTATGATGTCGCCTCTGGCATTGATCGTACCGGTGTTCAATGTGAGATCGAAGGCACCCTGTAACGTGAGCGTATGATTTGCGTTCAGAACGGTTCCACCTGAAATTGTATACG
>DATHKF010000665.1:0-3812 GCA_035489505.1 Bacteroidia bacterium
AGCCGCGAAGCAATCAAATCACGCAGCACATCATTCGGTCCGGAATACACCATCGCCGCCTGCGCATCGGCAAGCACATCAGTCAATCCGTTCGCTGAAACAATTCCATTCCCTCCCTGCAACAGAATAGCCAGTCGCGCCGATTCCACCAGGTATTCACTCGCCATGATTTTGGCCTGCGCTGCTGCAACTGTTCCTTTTTTCTGATCCGTTAAAGCCGCCGCACGGATAGCCATGAGCCTGGCTGTTTCAGTCATCACGTCAATGTCGGCTATCTTGAACTGAACGCCCTGCAGTTCCGAGAGCGCTTTATCACCACGTATCCGTTGTTTGACATATTCAGCTGCGCCGTTGCACAGCCTGCGCATCGTCCCGGCATGCATCGCTGCAATACACGATCGCTCCCAGTCCATCGACTCCATGAATATCATCGCGCCCGCACCTTCTTCTCCGATTCGGTATTGCTCTTCCACCAGGCAATCGTCGAAAAACAATTCACACATCGGTGAATTTTTCAGGCTGCTCTTTTCAACCGCAGCGCCAATCGTAAAACGGTGTTTCGTGCGATCCAGGAGGAAACACGAAATGCCTCCGAAGAAACCTTTCGCCGGATCGGTCAAAGCGTACACGACAAAGTATCGTGCAACCGGTCCGTTCGTGACAAATATTTTTGTTCCGTTCAGCACATACGTTTGGTCGTTTTTACGCGCCACAGTTTTCATGTGGAACGAATCACTTCCCGAACCGGATTCCGTCATCGCATTGGCACCGATACTGCCATTCACCATGTTCTCCAAAGCAGAAGCATGTACATCATTTTTTCCATACCCACCCAATGGAATTACAGCGGCAAACAAATGAGCGGCCATGGAAAAATTGAATCCGTTGTCGGTGGAATAACACCCGAGCTGGTACATGATTTGCGCGCACATCTCTGCAGTAGCACCAGGTCCGTTGTGTTGCGCGGGTACCGTCAGGCTCCGGAAAAAACCTCCGGCTTCCGAATTCCATTTGGACGCGAAATCACGTTCTCCGTTCAGCGCGAGGGCAAATTCCTTCGCTGCGCGTTCAATCTGAATAAGGGTTTCCGGTGATTCGTTCGGCATGATCTTTCTCTTCTTCGAAGATACTGATTCAGCCCGTAAAAGAATTCACGTACGACTGTTTCAACGCAGTATAATCCGTTTTTCCGTTCGGGTTTTTGGGCAGAATTTCCCTGCTGATGATACGATCGGGCAGCATGTATTCGGGAAGGATGGATGCGAGAAAAATTTTGATCGATCCAACATCTGCTTGAGTCTGACCATTCAGCACGATATACGCAATCAGCAGTGTCATTCCTTCTGAATCCAAAGCCGGAATAACGGCAGATTCCATGATATCAGGATGCCGTTGAAGCGCCTGTTCCACTTCGGCAGGCTCCACGCGAAAACCTCTTCGCTTGATCATTCGGTCTTTTCTTCCGGTGTAAACGAGTTGACCCGCTTCATCGGTTTTGACTAAATCACCCGTGCAGAACCAGCGCATGTTGTTGCGTGTAAAGAATTTCTCCTGCGTCAATTCTTCGCGGTTGTGGTATCCATCAGCCACGTGCGCTCCGCCAATGAGCAGTTCCTGTTCTTCTGAAATTTCATGCAAAATTCCTTCACAGGGAACTCCAATCGGGTAAGGCGTTGTGCGTTGTTCATCAATCGCGCGGACTTCATACCACGTGCAGACATTGGTTTCAGTTGGACCGTAGAGATTGTAATACTTTGCATCGCTCCACGTCTTCATCAACGCGTGCAAATGTTTGACCGGGAAAATCTCCCCTGCAAAAAGCACCTGTCCCACATGCGACCAGTCGTATTTCTCCATCGTACCGAACTGCATCAGCGTCATGTAAAAACTGGGAGTCGCATACATCAGCGAAATTTTATTTTCACTGAGCAGCTTCGACATCATACGCGGGTTACGCACGGTTTCATGGTCAAACAGGTGAAGTGTTCCGCCCGTACACAGCGTGCAATAGATGTCGAATATCGAAAGATCAAAATGAAACGGCGCAATGGAAGCGACCTGCGTTTTTTCTCCCGGCGAAAACGTTTTGATTCCCCACGTTGAAAACGATTGTGCGGCAGCATGCGAAATACATACGCCTTTTGGATTTCCTGTTGAACCGGATGTATAGAGAATATATGCTCGCGCCTGATCAGCGCGTTCATTGATCGGAAAAATGGTGATGCCGCAACTTTCGAGACCGGGAAGAGGTGCTGCATTTTCGGTGTCGCAGGGAAGCTCCGAAGGATACAGCACGTGATCGCAGATGAATGCTTCGGGATCTAAATCGCGCAACAGGAAACGGACGCGCTCTGCCGGCAGCGAAGGATCAAGAGGAACAACCGTCGCACCGCAATGTAGTGTGGCCAGTATGCAAATGACATTGTCAATACTTTTCTTCTGGAGAATGGCAACACTATGTCCGCGTCCGATTCCCCGGGCGGAAAGTTCCGCAGCAACGGTTGTTGCACGCGAAGAAAGTTCAGTGTATCTGATTTGAATCCCGTTTGCTTCGGAAAGCGCAACGTTCGCCGGGTAACGTTTGGCCACCTCGTGAAAGTTCCCTCCTAAACGGGAAGTATTCATTTCTGCTTGCGCTGCACAAACGCTACGATCGCGTTGATGTTTTCGAGATTGTCCTGGACAACTTCGTGCGCCTGAAATTCAATACCAAATAAAGCTTCCGCATGACTTACCAGTTTCAGCGCAACAATGGAATCCATCAGGCGTGTAGAGATCAGGGGAGTGTCGTCTCTCAATTCAGGATTTTCGGTTCCGCCAAAAATATTGTCGATAAGAAATTTGCGGACCTCCTGGGCAATTTGTTCTTGTGTGTGCATGAATCAAATATAGAAAATCTGTCGTAATAGCCGCCAAGTCGCAGAGTTCGCAAAGGAAAACGCAAAGAGTCACTGGGTTACAACGCTCGAGTAGCACCGATCGCGTAGCGATCATCCGCAAAAATCCGCTCAATCCGTGCCGTAAGCGCAGCGCACGGTCCGCGTTCCTATTAAGTAACACAATCGCGTAGCGATCTCCGCTATGTGCGCTATGCCCTTCGCTATACCTATGTAACCTATGTCCCTATGTGGTTTATTAAACCCGCAACAATCTCACTTCGCGAGTAAGTGACTCTTCCTGATCTCCCCAATCAACTTCTGCGCAATCAAAACATTCCCCAGTTTATTCGGATGCGTATCCGGCTCCCCAATCTGAATTTCCGATGCACTATGCCCTGCATACACACCAGATAAATCGAGGATCGTAAATCCATACGACCGCGCAATCGCGCTCAGGTAATTGAACTGCTCCGAAGTTTTTCCATCCGTGGTTGTCGGAAGAAACACCCACACCGGAACTGCTCCGTGTTCTTTGCACGCATTGGAAATCGAGCGATATCCCCAATGAATAATTTCTTCACGGAACGGTTCGAGACGACGGGTCATTTCCAGCCGCGATTGCGACTGCTGCAATCCCGCACGCGTTGCAATGTTGTCCAGCACGGGATATTTGCTGAGCGAAATTCCGTATGAAGTCAATCGTGCCATATTACGGATCACGTAATTCGCTTCGCCCGGGTGACAGAAATAAAATACCGCATCCGGGGAATGCCCGAACACGGTTGTGTTACACAATTCGACCTGCTGCGTGAGCATGTATCCGCCCATGGAATAATTCAGAATTTCCAGGTCGCCGCTTTTCGCCCCGTTGAGTGAATCATCGAGATATTTCTCGACGATCGATTCAAACGTCTCCGGCTTTTCAAGACCCGG
>DATHKF010000666.1:0-2423 GCA_035489505.1 Bacteroidia bacterium
GCTGTTGTAAACGCTCGTGCCGTAGTAATACGGATTCTGGTTGTAGTAATACGAATTCGTATAGTAATTATCGTAATACCCAGCACCCTGAACCGGACTGTTGAAGCGCCTCAGGCGTGCAGCGTATTCGTAATCATAGTAATCGTCATAATCGAAAGGCTGGTCGTAGTAGTCCGTTCCCGGGGAAGTAGCCGTGGCTTTGGCGTTATTCTCCTGGATCTTTTGCTGCTTCGCTTCTTCTTCTTTCTTTTTGGCTTCTTCCTCTTTGCGTTTCTTCTCAACAGCACGCTCTTTCTTAGCGTCCTTCATGGAATAATACACATCATCTCCGTCTTTCTGTCGGGAAAGATCTTTGAAGCTTTTGCAGGAACTGTAGCCAGCAACAAGGGCAGTGGCAAGCAGTAATTTCAGTACAGTTTTCATAGCGATCGGGTTACCGTTGAAATTCCGCAAATTGGCACCGGGGATGATATTGTGCTATTTTTGCATTTGTATAAGAGTAAAGTTACAAAAATCATTCCAAAAAAACACCTGGATTTATGTCAAAAGTATTGACAAGCCGCAGTGAAGATTACAACCAATGGTACCAGGATGTGGTGACCAAAGCCAATCTTGCCGACCATTCTGCAGTTCGCGGCTGCATGGTTATCATGCCACACGGGTACGCCATCTGGGAAAAGATGCAGGCGGCACTCGACAAAATGTTCAAAGACACTGGTCATTCCAATGCATATTTTCCGCTTTTCATCCCCAAATCATTCCTGAGCAAAGAAGCCAAACACGTTGAAGGTTTCGCGCAGGAATGTGCGGTGGTCACGCATTATCGTTTGAAAACAATTGGTGACACACCGGAAACACGCAAAGTGGTTGTGGATGAAACGGCCAAACTGGAAGAAGAACTGATTGTTCGCCCGACATCTGAAACCATCATCTGGAACACCTACCGCGACTGGATCAAGAGTCACCGCGATCTGCCTTTGCTGATCAACCAGTGGGCAAACGTTGTGCGCTGGGAAATGCGCACCCGCCTGTTCCTCCGCACCACAGAATTTCTCTGGCAGGAAGGACATACGGCTCATGCAACCAGGCAGGAAGCCATAGAAGAAACAGAGCGCATGCTGGATGTTTACGCCGACTTTGCAGAGAACTTTATGGCCCTACCGGTTTTGAGAGGAATCAAAACAGCAAACGAACGTTTTGCAGGAGCGGAAGAAACCTATTGCATCGAAGGATTGATGCAGGACGGCAAAGCACTCCAGTGCGGCACATCCCATTTTCTCGGTCAGAATTTTGCCAAAGCATTCGAGGTGAAATACGCAACGACCGAAAACAAAATGGAATACGTCTGGGCAACCTCCTGGGGAGTTTCAACCCGCTTGATGGGCGCATTGATCATGAGTCACAGCGACGATCATGGGCTGGTGGTTCCACCGAAACTTGCTCCTGTTCACGTGGTGATTGTTCCTATTTTCAAGACCGATGAAGAACGCGCGGCCATTGGTGAAGCGGCCGAAAAGCTGATGACCGTGCTGCGTGCGAAGAATATTTCCGTGAAACTGGACACCCGCGATAAAGAACGTCCGGGTTACAAATTCGCGGAGCATGAATTGCGCGGAGTTCCGATCCGTCTGGGCATTGGCCCGAAAGACCTTGCCAACAACAGCGTGGAAATGGCACGCCGCGACCTGCTCACCAAAGAAGTTGTTCCGCTGGAAGGACTCGTGGAACGCATTGCGGATACGTTGGATGACATTCAATCGTCGCTGTACAAAAAAGCACTTGAGCGCCGGAATGCGATGAGTCATTACGTAAACACGTGGGAAGAATTCGAAGCTGCACTCGACAAAGGCGGTTTCATTTACGCACACTGGGACGGCACCGGGGAAACTGAAAATAAGATCAAAGAGAAAACAAAAGCAACGATCCGTTGTATTCCACTGGACAATCCACAGGAAGACGGGGTTTGTATCCTGAGCGGAAAACCGTCGAAGGAAAGAGTTGTTTTTGCGCGGGCGTATTGAAACAGTATGGAGCCGGGAGTTTGGAGTCGGGAGGCATTACCCGAAAGCTTCGATGAACGATCGGGTTAACTGTTACTAAGATTACAAATCTGCTTCGGGGATTCCAGGCAGAATAATATAGGTTAAGTAAGGAACAAGGGGAGCATTTCCCGGAGCCTTCGAGACATGTTTTGTTTATGAGATCAATGACAAAACAATTGCTGTGAAAGACTCCGGGTAAAGCCTCCCGACTCCAACCTCTCAACTCCGAACTAAATGAGTACACACGACATGATTCTGCACGTTCTCAAAGAAAAATCGTCTTTGAAACAGGATGTTTACCAGAAAACCGTTGCCACGTTCAAGATGTTCAAGGAAGTGGTGAAGGAATTTTCCAGGGAGCTGAAACCGGTTGCGACCGAG
>DATHKF010000667.1:0-4465 GCA_035489505.1 Bacteroidia bacterium
CATCGGGCAATGGACCGGGAACAATTATTTACCAGGAACGCGATAAAAATCCGTACTACGCACCCGATACACCAAACCGGTTCGCCACGTATACGCTCGACAGCGGACTTGTAATCGTGAGCGGAACGTTTTATGTAGGCTGGCAACAGGAAGGCGTTGATCGTTTATACATCGGAATGGATTTCGAAAACGATCAGCACGATAAAATTTACTACAACACTTCCGGTGTATGGTATACATCCATTTACGCAGGTGCGCTCATGATGCGCCCGGTGTTTGGCAATGCGTATGACCTTTCCGGTGTGCACGAAGAAAATCAGAATTCACTGATCAACGTTTACCCGAATCCGGCGACTGAAAATCTCACGATTGCAGGGATGGAAACCGGTGTTCAGTATACGGCAGCGATTACGGATGTATCAGGAAGAACGATCATCAGCCAGGCGGTGAATACACAATCCAATGTGATCGATGTTTCTGCGCTCGCACCGGGAATGTATATTCTGAATGTTTCGGACGAGAAGGGCATATTGACAGGTGTGGAGAAGATCATCGTGCAGTAGCGAAGCAGTGACACATAAAAAAATCCCGTCTCGTCAAACTGTTTGACGAGACGGGATTTTTTTGGTTAAAACGGTTTAGTTGGTCTGTTGATCCCGAGTTTTAAACCTGTGATTTTCTGCAGAATCCACTGCACAATGAACAGGGGAACAAAAAGTGCAATCACGGAAAATCCGAAGTTGATCCCGGTGTAGCAATAGTCGGGGAACATCACCTCCGATTGGAATTCGCAGATCCAGGCGGGAAGTGCGATGTGCTTCCAATCCCAATAAAAAACCAATCCCAGTGTGGCGAGTATGTATATTCCCCGCGCAATGATCCAGATTCTCTTTATTTTTTGAGCACGTGAATCAGGTGAATCGTTTGGGTCTTGTGGTGGTGGAGTGGGGAAGGAGTTCATACAGGAATTTATTTGTTTTATTTTTCTTCGAAGCTGGAATGACAAACACTCATCTGCACATCAAATTATCTGCACATCATTTTTTATTACCCGTTTCAATCTTCACCCCGGTAATTTTCTGCACGATAAATTTCACGGGAAAAATCGGGAGGAGAAAAGCCAGCAGCGACAGGAGAAAGTTGAGCGCGATGTAACACGAATCCGAATCCATCACACGCCTGCAATTCGCAGATCATTATGGGTAAACCTTCATCGTTCATTTCCCAATAGAAAATCAACCCAATCACGCCGAGAATGTACAGAGCCATCACCGATCTCCAGATCGTATTTACTTTCTGAGTTTTGGAATCGGGAGAATCATTCGGATTGGACCCGGGAGTAGAGTAGGAGTTCATATCCGGATTTTATTTGGATTGTTTTTTCTTCGCAAGTCCGCGCCAGCTGGCAATAGAAAAAATCAAAGCGAGTACAGACAAAACGAGTGTGATGTAAAACGGAACAGCCGTGTCCATTTTGGTGACACCGGTTTCTACGGAATAAACAGTTTGCCCGGTACTCAAGCCGTTGGTCATCGCAAATTTTTCGAGTCCAAAAGGTACTGCATCTGATTGTGTATTGATGCGCGCTTTGAACGCCACAGGAATCAGCGTTCCGGGTTGAAGCCCGATGGCTTGTTGGCCCGTTGTGTCGGTAAATTGTTCTGAAGTGCCAACGAGAAAAACATAATGCGGCATTCCATTGAGGATAAACGCGCGACCGAGCGGCATTCCGTCCTGGTCCACAATATCAGAAGCGGCGGAAATCACCACACCGGTGTCTTTGATCGTGATGTAGTCGCCGTACGTGGGTGTGCCCGCATAGAGATCGGCGAGCGTTACGTTGATCTCGCGCCCCTGTGCTTCGGAGCGCAGGGAGAATGTGACATAACCGAGTACTCCTGCGATGAGCAGGAAAAAAACGCCGGAGATGATTGTGGCAATGTGGTTGTTACGGGCTTGTGACATGGGTTGGAAGTATGTCCGAAGATAGAAAATTCGGAGGAACCTTTGCGGACCCTGGGTAACCCTTCCCAACGCTGGCAAACCCTCAAAGCCATATATGCCTTTGAGGGTTAGGAAGGGTGTCTCAGGGTGGTGTAACCCTTGCATACCCTCAAAGGGATATATGCCTTGCAGGGTTAGTAAGGGTTACCCCACCCTTGCACACCCTCAAAGGCTTATAACCCTTGCAGGGTTAGCTCCATCTTAATATTCGCCCGCTTCCACGGCGCATCACCCAGCGGAATCTCTTTGAACCCGAGTTTGTAATACAATTGTATCGCCGCCGCAGAACCTTCTTTGTTCGAATGCAGGATCATCTTTCGCGCACCCATTTCTTTCGCCTTTTCAATCGTTGCAACGCCGAGATGATACCCGATTTTCAGTCCGCGAAGATTTTCGTTAACCGCCATTTTGGTGAGCTCGTATGTATCGTGACCTTCATACGTGAGCGCGCACGTGCCAACGATTTCACCTTTGTATTCCGCGAGCAGTATGGCTCCGCCGGCGTCGATAAAATATTTCTGCGGATCGCTCAGTACGGTTTCGTCGCTTTCTTCTACGAAAAATGATTTGGAGATCCACGCGATGTTGAGGTCTTTGAATGGTTTCGCGTGTTGCATGTCGAATTCGATGATGCGCAAATCCGGGGAAATTGTTTTGTTAAAAGATTTCATGTGTCTATGTGATTATTTTTTATTTCTGTTAAATCCAGTTCAAGACACAACAGCTTTCCCGGATTCGCATGATAATCTGCACACTCCCTGAAACCCATTTTCCGGTACATCGCAATTGCCACAGCCTGCGCCTCACGGTGTGTGTCGAGATACATCCGCTCATTACCCAGTTGCGCTGCTTTCTTGACAATTGTATCAGCGAGTTGCTGTCCGAGTTTTCTTCCGCGGAATGCTGGCCGCACGTAGAGACGTTTCATCTCGCAGATTTGGTCGCCGATCTTTTTCACAGCAACGCATCCTGCAATTTTCCCTTGCTCTTCTGCAATGAAAATGGCACCGCCCACCGCGTAACTGTATTGCGCCGACAAATCCTCCAGCTCTTTTTCCGGTGACTGGTATGAAATATCGAACGGTAAAGTGCGCATGTATTCGGCGATCACGTCGCGGAGATCGGTTATGTCAGAGAAGTCGGTGAGTTCGGTTATTTCCATCTCTTATTGCTTTAAACACATAACCACATAGATACATAGGGAACATAGGGATAGATTGTTTGGGTTTACATAGAGTCGCTGCGCTCTTTTTATTTCCATCGCTTATTGCTTTAAATGTATAACCACATAGATACATAGGGAACATAGCGGATAGATTGCCTGAGTTCACCAAAGGCGCTATGTGCACTTCTGCTTATCCTGGTACCTATGTCAACTAATGTCACTATGTGGTTTTTTTATTTTTCTATCGTTTGCCACAATGAAATCGCGCAGCGATTGAGTTTATGTGTACTTATCCTTTTCCTGGCACCTATGTGAACTAATGTCACTATGTGGTTATTTTTTACCGTTTGCCAATGAAATCGCGCCACGATTGACGTGTTAAATTTCATTTGAACGGTTGCCGCATTACCCGGTGATAAAATGTCTCTGTCTTCAACCGTTCCTCCGTTTCTTCCATGGCTTTCATCAGGTTGTTTTCCGTATCGACGAGTCCAGTCACCGCAGTGCGGATTTTCTCCCACACCGGTTCCATTTCTTTGATCAGTTTCACCGCAGCGGGAGTCAGCGAAAGCAACCGTCGTCGTCCATCCGTTTTATCGGAAGAAGACTTCACCAGTTTTTTTGCTTCGAGTTCTTTCACCAGCTGGATCACCGAAGGATGCGCGATGCCCACTTCCGCAGCCAGGTCAACCACACTCGTGGGTCCTTTCTTGTGCAGTACATACACCACCGGAAACCATTTCGGATGGAAGTCGATGTCGTGCGCCTGGTACACGATCGCTCCGTCGCTGCGGATTATATCTGCGAGGCGCTGGAGGCGGGCTGCTACCGCAAGTGGGCCTAGGTCATCAATTATTGCCATGCGACAAATCTAGGTAATTAACTACGTAGTTGACTACGGATATAAAATATTTCAGGAAGCCACCAGAAAATATTTTAACCAAGTACTATGTAATGCAAAATACATTATTACATTTGCATCAGTACTATGCAATACATGATAGTATGCTTAATAATAAAAAATTACACCATGAAAACACACACACTTATTCTCGCTTTTGGACTTCTGTGCGGCGCGGGAATCGCACAAAACACCGAAAATAGTTCGATTTCGACAAAATTCGATCAGATAATGACCCACCAGTTCAAGCCCGAAGAACCGGGAGCAACGGCGATAGTGGTCAGCAAAGGACAGGTCATTTACCACAAAGCCTTCGGAATGGCCAACCTGGAGCAGAACATCCCGATGCAGACCAACAACGTTTTCCGGATCGGGTCCATCACCAAACAGTTCAC